>NZ_JBFTMT010000010.1:0-282314 GCF_056397105.1 Microbacterium sp. 05N427 | reverse complement strand
CCCTGGCATCATCGAGCGTCCGGCGATCGGCAGCGATCTGTTCGGCGGCGGCGTCGAGGGCGGCGAGCGCCGCGCGAGCGCGATCCCGCTCGGCCTGCGCCTGCCGCTCCTCGCGCGCGGCCGCCAGCGCCGCACTCGCGGCGCGGTGCGCGGCTTCGGCCAGATCCCGCTCCTGGTCCCGCTGCTCGCGGCGGTAGTCGGCGCGTGCTTCGGCCCGGCGCAGGGCGTCCAAGCGCCGGTCGAGGGACGGAACCGGCTCATCGGATCCCGAGGACGCGGCATCCGCCCTGCCCGGATCGGTGGGGTGCAGGGCGTTCTCGGTGACGAGCTTCTCTGCCTGCTCGACACGGGCGAGCACGGTCGCCCGGCCCGCGCCCAGCGCCTGCTCCGACTCCCTGCGGCGCTCGTCGAAGCGCGCCTGATAGTCCTCGAACCGGCCGGTGCCGAAGAGCCGGCGCAGCAGCGACTGCCGCTCCCGGCTGTCGGCGAGCAGGAACCGCGCGAAGCGCCCCTGCGCCAGCAGGATCACCTGCAGGAACTGCTGCAGGTTCAGCTGCAGGATCTCGTCCAGTGCGTGGGCGACGTCGACCTCACGCGCGGCCCGGCCGATCCACTGCCCTCCGACGAACTCCTCCAGCGCCACGGACGACGCCTGCTTCGTCAAGCCGCCGCCGCGCTTCGCCGGGCGCTGGTACTCCGGCGATCGGGTCACCCGGTATCGCCCTGAGACGGTGCTGAACTCGACCAGGACCTCGGTGGGATCCGCCGGCTCGCAGTGGTCGCTGCGCAGGCGCTTCTCCCCGCCCTCGTAGCGCGGCACGTTGCCGTAGAGCCCGAAGCACACGGCGTCGAGGATGCTGGACTTGCCCGCGCCGGTGCGCCCGCCGATGAGGAACACGCCGTCGTCGGCGAACGCATCGAAGTCGATCGTCTGCCGCTTCAGGAACGGACCGAAGCCCTCGATCTCGAGTCGATGCAGGCGCACTAAACCAGCGCCTCCGTCCGGGTGCGGTCGTCGAGCACCTCGCGGATCAGCTCCTGCTCGTGCGGCGTCGCCCCTGCGCCGTTCCGCACATGCGCGAGGAAGGCGTCGATGCGCTCCTCGTCCGTCGCAGCGGTGCGCAGCCGCTCGCTGTACGAGCGCTCCTTCACCGACGCCGCCCGCAGCGGCTCGTGCTGCACGAGCGCGCAGAACGGATACTTCTCTCGCAGCCGACGCATGGGCTCGGTCTGCGGGAGGTCATCGGTGTAGACCGCGCACACCCAGTCGTCGACGTGCGCGGCCACGTTCTCGGTCGAGAGGATCTCGTCGAAGGAGCCGGTCAGCGTCACGAGTCGGCGCGGCACCGGAAGCTCCAGCCACCGCGCGTCGACGGCACCGTCCGCGGCCAGCTCGACGAGCCAGGATCCCCGGGGCTTGTGCTGCTCGCCGAAGCTGTAATGCAGAGGGGCGCCGGCGTACCGCACCCGTTCCGTGAGCGCCTGACGCCCGTGGATGTGCCCGAGCGCGACATAGTCGGCGCCGTCGAACACGGACACCGGCACCATGTCGATGCCGCCCTGGCGGATCTCGCGCTCGAGGCCGACCGTCGCGTCGACGCCGGCCGCGAAGCAGTGGGCGATCACGACGGAGCGGCCGGGGTGCTCCGCCATGCCCGCGCGCACGAGTCCCATGGCGCGGGTGAGCGTCTGCGCCTGAGTGCGCAGCGGGCGCCCCTCGGCGTCGACGGCGAAGGCGGCATATCCCCGCACGATCGCCGGCTCGAGGTACGGGATCCCGAAGAACCGCACCGGCCCGTCGGCGTCGTCGATCGTGATCGGCTCGCCGATCGTGCCGGGATCCGTCACGACGTGGATCCCGTCGCGCAGCAGTCGCGCCTGGAAACCCAGCCGGGCCGCGGAGTCGTGGTTGCCGCTGGTCACGATCACCGTGGCGCCCGTGGCGTGCAGGGCGACGAGCGTGTCGGTGAGCAGCGTGTAGGCCGCAGCGGCGGGTGTCGCGGAGTCGAACACGTCGCCCGCGACGACGACCACGTCGACGTCGTTCTCCTGCACCTGCACGACCAGCGCGGCGAGCGTGTCGGCGAGAGCTTCCAGGGTGGAGTGCCCGTGGAAGGTCCGGCCGATGTGCCAGTCCGAGGTGTGCAGGATCTTCATGCCCACCACGCTACGGACGGGGTCCGACATTCCCGCGAGGCGTGCCGGAGTCGGGGCCGGAGGACGGATTCCGGCCTGTCCTCGCCGGGCACGTAACACAACGTCACACAGGCCTCGCGGAGCGATAGGACTCAGCGCACGCGGAGCAGATCGGCCCGCTCGGGGTGCGCGTCGAACCAGTCCGCGACGTACCAGCAGACGGCATCGATGCGCCGATCGCCGCGCGCGGCGATGTCGTCGACGGCACCCTCCACGATGATCGCGGCATAGCCGGATCCGCGGAACGACGGGACGGTGAAGGCCCTCGTCAGCGCCATCGTGCGCCCGTCGTCGCGATAGTCGAGCACGCTCACCAGCACGCCGTCGCGCGTCAGCGTGTAGCGCGACGCGTCGGCCTCGCGAGTGAGCACGAACCGGTCTGAGCTTGAAGAGATCCCCACCGTTTCACGCTACGCCCGCATTGTTCGACCGGGTCCGTTTTGACATAGGAGGTCACCGTCGGTAATAATCGGGCCCATGACCACCAACGCACGCCCCTTGTCCGCCCAGGAGGCGAACGGGACGACCGGGATGATGATGCCCGGTTGCGTTGGCATGTGTTGCCGAATGTGTCGCTGAAGCCACAGAACTCTGTCTGACTCGCTCGTCGTGATCTTCGCGGGCTGAGTCTCCGAGCACCCATCCGCGTGCTCGTCCTCCGGCTCGCCGGTCACTTCGCAACACTCTCCGAGTCGCCGACCGACTCCTTCCTTCCAAGGACCCATCATCATGTCGCACTCCGCCCTCCTCGAGCGTCCCGTCACCATCTCCCCCGTCGCCGCGCCCCGGCTGCACGCCGTGCCGCGCACCCAGATCGATGCTCCGGCTCCCGCCGTCGACGCTCCGCCGGCCCGCTCGCCCCGCGGCTTCGCCCTCTACGTCGGCCTCGACGAGCTGAAGGCCGCCACGAACGGCGTGAGCCTGCCCCTGCTCGTCGACGCGCTGCGCCGCACGCTCGCCGAACTCGCACCCGACGCAGAGACCCACGCCACCGTCGCCCTCGCCCCGCAGGGCACCGGCGGTCGCGACCTCGACGTCGTGCGCCTCGCGCTGCACGAGCCCGGTGCGATCGCCCGTTCCAAGGCCGAGGCCGAGGAGCGCGAGCCCGAGGACGGCGGCGGTGTCGTCGTGGACATCTCCCGCAAGCGCGTGCTGATCGACGGCGACTCCGCCGCGTTCACGTACAAGGAGTTCGAGCTGCTGCAGTACCTCGTCCTGCGTGAGGGCTCGACGATCGAGCGCAGCGAGCTCGTCGGGGCGCTGTGGCAGACCTCCGACGAGGAGGCCCCCGGCGAGCGCACGATCGACGTGCACGTGCGTCGCCTGCGCGCCAAGCTCGGCCGCTACGAGGACATCGTCCGCACCGTCCGTGGCGTCGGCTACCGCTTCGACCGCCACGCCGACGTCGCGATCCGCTACGGAGTGGGCACCCCCTCCCCCGACCGGTTCTGAACGCCCCCGGCTGACCGGATCCTGCGCCCACCGCACCGGATCCTCGCGACTGCACCGGATCCTCGCGACCGCACCGGATCCTCGCGACTGCACCGGATCCTGCCGACTGCACGGCTTGTCGGCGCGAAGATCCCGTGCACTCGAAGGCTTCCCGTGCACTCGGCGACTTCCCCTGCCTTCGGCGCCCTCCCCTGCACGCGACGACTTCACGCTCACTCGACGACGGCGAGCGGATCCTGCAGCAGAGACGCTGGCCAGGATCCTGAGCCTCGCCTGTCGGCGCACGGATCTAGGGTGTTCCCATGACCCTCGCAGCGGATCCCGCACCGCGCACCTGGCCGGTGCGCGAGAGCGTGTACCGCCCGCGCGGGCCGCTCGACCTGCCGGCCACGATCGGCATCCTCGGCCGAGGGCCGCGCGACCCCGCGTTGCTGCAGGACGGGCCCGTGCTCTGGCTTACGCTCCGCACCGAGGCCGGCATCGCCACGCTCGCGCTGCGCGCCGGATCTGGCGAGGTGCGAGCGAGCGCCTGGGGGGCCGGCGCCGACGCCGCTCTCGACCTCGTTCCTGCACTGTGCGGCGCGCACGACGACCCCGAAGGGTTCGACCCGTCCTCCCACCCGCTGCTCGCGGCGACCGCTCAGCGTCGTCCCGGCGTCCGCCTCACCCGCACGGGCGCGGTCTTCGACGCCCTCGCCGGCGTCGTCCTCGAGCAGAAGGTCACCGGTCTGCAGGCGTACGGCGCCTGGCGTTCGATCGTCACGCGCTTCGGCGATCCAGCGCCCGGCCCGGTCCCGCGCCCGATGGCCGTCGCCCCCGACGCCGCGGGCTGGCGCCGCATCCCGTCCTGGGCCTGGCATCGCGCGGGCGTGGAGCCGCCCCAGTCCCGTGCGATCGTGCGCGCGGCCGAGCGCGCGGCCGGGATCGAACGCGCCGTGCATGCCGCCGCGGACGGCCCCGCTCGCGACAGGGCGCTCACGAGCCTGCCGGGAATCGGGCTCTGGACCGCGGCCGAAACACGGATCCGCGCCCTCGGCGACCCCGATGCGGTGAGCGTGGGCGACTATCACCTCGCGCACGAGGTCGGCTTCGCGCTGACCGGGCACCGCACCGACGACGCGGGCATGCTCGCGCTGCTCGAGCCATGGGCGGGGCATCGCCAGCGCGTGGTGCGCCTCATCCGGATGAGCGGCGCTCTCGAGCCGCGGCGCGGACCGCGCCTTGCCCCGGAGGACCACAGGAAGCGGTGAGCCGCAGTCCGCAGGCCGGCTAGTGCCAGACGGCGAGCGGACCGTCCGGGCCGTCGATCACGGTGACGGGGGTCTCGAACACGTCGGTCAGCACCTCGCTGCGCATGATGTCGCCCACCGGGCCGAACGCGATGACCTCGCCGTCCTTCATCGCGCAGATCCGGTCGGCGTACCGCGCGGCGAAGTTGATGTCGTGCAGCACCACGACCACGCTCTTGCCGAGCTCGCCCGAGATCCGCTGCAGGTGCCGCATCATCCGCACCGCATGCTTCATGTCGAGGTTGTTGAGCGGCTCGTCCAGCAGCACGGTGCCGGTGTCCTGCGCGAGCACCATCGCGACATAGGCACGCTGCCGCTGCCCGCCGGAGAGCTCATCGAGGTAGCGCTTCTCCAGCTCCCCCAGTTCGAGGAAGTCGATCGCGCGGCTCACGGCCTCCTCGTCCGCGTGCGTGAGCCTGCCGCGCGAATGCGGGAAGCGGCCGAACCCGACCAGCTGGCGCACGGTCAGGCGCGTCACGAAGTGGTTCTCCTGACGCAGGATCGAGACGACCCTGGCCAGCTCCTTCGACCTCGTCGTCCCCACGTCGAAGCCCGAGATCCGAATGGATCCCTGGTCCATGCCGAGCAGCCGTCCGATCATGGTGAGCAGGGTCGACTTGCCGGCGCCGTTCGGGCCGATCAGGGCGGTACCGACGATCGCATCGTCGGTCTCGGGACGAGGGTTCGGTTTCGCGGCCACGCGAGAGGCCTTGCGGGGGTCGTTCATAGGCGTCCCTTTCGGAGCAGGACGAGCAGGAAGACGGATCCGCCGACCAGCTCGATGATGATGGAGACGGCGCCCTGCGCCGAGAAGAGGTGCTTCATCACGAAGTACGCGCCGCCCAGCACCGCGATCGCGGTGAGCACGGCGACGGGAAGCACGAGCCGGTGATCGTGGGTGTCGGCCAGCTGGTAGGCGAGGGTCGCGACGAGGAAGCCGAGGAACGTCATCGGCCCGACCAGCGCGGTCGAGGTCGCCATGAGCACGGCCACGAGCAGCAGCACGCGCAGCTGCTCGCGCCGATGGTCGACGCCGAGCGCGTTCGCCGCGTCGGGCCCGAGCGCCAAGACGTTCAGGCGGCGCGACCGCAGGAAGAGGAGCGCGGATCCGGCCAGGCACAGCGGGATCGCGAGCGGCAGATAGGAGGCGTCGGCGTTCGCGACGCTGCCGAACAGGCGCGCGGCGAGCACATCGAACTCGCTCGGGGTGAGCAGCCGCTGCATGAAGGTGGACACGGCGCCGAGCCCGCCGCCGATCACGATCCCGATCAGCAGCATCACGTGCATGCTGCCGCGCCGGCCGGACAGCAGCCAGCCGTAGAGCAGGACGGCGAACCCCGTCATCAGCACGATCTGCAGCGCGAACTGCGGCACGCCTTGCAGCGCGGTGACACCGGCGGCTCCGAGCAGGAACACCGCCGTGGTCTGGATCGCCGTGTAGAGCGACTCGAATCCCATGATCGACGGCGTCACGATGCGGTTGTTCGCCGCGATCTGGAACGCGACGGTAGCGGTGGCCTGAGCGATCGCGACCACGAGGATCACCAGGACGCTCGTGACGCGCAGCTGCACGACGCGCCAGAAGCCGTCGGTGCCGAACGGCACGGGGTTGCCGTGCACGAGCAGTCCGATCAGCGCAGCTGCGGCGAGCACGGTCAGCACGGCGATCACGAGCACGTACCGTCGCCGCGCACGCGCGGTCGGGAAGGCACCGGACGTGCGCCCGGTCGCCGGAGTCGCAACCGGGGACGACGAGGCCGGCGCCGGCGACATGCTCAACAGCTCAGCCACGGGGACGCTGCCTCAGGATCAGCACGATGAACACCGCGGCTCCGACGAGGCCGAGCACGAGCGACACCGGCACCTCGAACGGCATGATGATGGTGCGTCCGATGAGGTCGCACACGGTGACCAGACCCACCCCGAGCAGGCACACCCAGGGCAGGTTGCTGCGCAGGTCATCGCCACGGATCATCGACACCACGTTGGGCACGATCAGTCCGACGAACGGCAGGTTGCCGACGACGACCGTCACGACTCCGGTCGTGGCCGCGATGAGCACGGTGCCGAGCAGGACGACCCTGCCGTGGTTCACGCCGGCGTTCGTGGCGATCTCCTCGCCGAGCCCCGCGATCGTGAACCGATCAGCGACGACGAAGACGATCACCCCGACGATCGCCACGATCCAGAGCAGCTCGTACTGCCCCCGGAGCACCGAGGTGAAACTTCCCGCGAACCACACCCCGAGCGTCTGCAGCGTGTTGGTCGCGAGGGCGAGATAGGTCGACACGGATCCGACCACCGCGCCCAGCATGATCCCCACGATCGGCACGATCAGAGAGGACCGCAGGGACACCCGCCGCAGGAACGCGAAGAACACGAGCGTGCCGACGAAGGCGCAGAGCACCGCCCCGAGCATCCGCAGCGGGATGCTCGGGTGCGGCACCAGCACCGAGACGGCCAGCAGTCCCAGCCCCGCCCACTCCGTCGCTCCGGTGGTGGTCGGCTCGACGAAGCGGTTCTGGGTCAGCATCTGCATGACCAGGCCGGCCATCGCCATCGACGCCCCGGCGAGCACGAGCGCGGTCGTGCGCGGGATGCGCGTGATCGCGAACATCTCGGCGCCGTCGGCGGATCCGGTCACGTCGTAGACGCCGAGGAACAGCGACAGCACGAGGAGGCCCGCGACGATGAGGATGCCGACGAGCAGGGCGGGGTCGAAGAGCCTCGCCCTGCCCCGGGCCGCAGCGGAGGCGCTGCCAGGGGCGGGACGGGTGAGCGGGGTGGTCATGGCCGGATCCGACGGAGCGTCAGCTCTTCTTCGCGTTCTTCTCGAGGGCGTCGGCGAAGGAGTTGAGGAACGTCGTGTACGTCTGGATGCCCTCATTGAGGTAGGTGTCGGTGGGCATGTAGACGATGTGCTTCTGCTGGATCGCGGTGACGGAGGCCAGCGCCTGGTTCTTCTCCAGGATGTCCGCGGCCTGCACGTAGGAGGGATCGTCCTTCGCGAACACCGCATCGCGGTCCATCACGAGGATCCAGGACGGGTTCGACGCAGCGATCGCCTCGACCGAGATGTCGTCGCCCTTGTGGTTGTCGTCGGCGCCCTCGACCGAAAGCGCGGGCTTGAGTCCGAGGATGTCGAAAACCGGGCCGAGCGTGCGGCCGACCTTCGGCGCGAGGTAGCCGATCTTTCCGCCGGACGTGGTGACGGCCATCACGCCGGATCCGTCGTACGCCTTCTTGGCGCGGTCCACCGCCGCATCGAAGTCGGCGGCCAGCTTCTTCGCCTCCTTCTGCTTGCCGAAGACCTCGCCGAGCACCGTGACCTGACGCTTCAGCTCGGCGTCGAAGGGCTGCCCGTCGCGCGGGTCGAGCTCGAGGATGGTCGCCTCTGGCACGAGCGCGGCGAGCTTGTCGTGGTGCTGGGTGAACCGCTGCCCGTTCACGATGAGGTCGGGCTCCACGGCGACGACCGACTCCAGGTCGGGCTCCATGTGGGTGCCGAGGTCGATGATGCTCTTGTCTTTGACGTACGACACGGTCTCCGGCATGAGCGACACCGCGGCGGCCTTGACCGGGATGCCCCAGTCCGCGAGCGTCTGGAACGTGCGGTTGTCAGTCGCGACGACCGAGGCCGGAGGCGTGGAGATCGTGTGCTCGCCGTTGTTGTCCTCGACGGTCACGGTGCTGGCTTTCCCGCTTTCCGTGGGGGCTGCGGCGGGGCCGGAGGCGCAACCGGCGAGGGCGACGACGGCTGCGAGGCCGAGCGCGGTGGCGGTGAGGATCCGAGGCACGGACATGGAGATGCTCCTGTTCTGCGGGATGTGCTGTGTGAGTGGCCCGATTGGGAAGSTTAGGTTTACCTAACTTCAACCTGGGGTCTCACACAGGTTAGCCTTACCTTATGAACAACGCGAAATCCGGCTTCACCCTGGTGCGACGCCCGCTCGAGCTGCGCTTCCGCACGCTGACCCTCGCTGCACGCGAGTGGATCGTGCCCGATTTCGTGCGGGTGCGGCTCGCCGGATCCGACCTCGCCGGCTTCGACTCGCTGGGGGCGGACGACCACATGCGGCTCTTCTTCGTGGACGCTCCGACCGACTCCGTCGAGGAACTGCGCGCCGCGCCGAGCCGCGAGTACACGCCCCTCGCGTGGGGCGAGGACTGGCTCGACGTGGAGTTCGCCGTGCACGGCGATGAGGGTGTCGCCGCCCGCTGGGCGGCGACCGCACCCCTCGGATCCGTCATCGGCGTCGGCGGCCCGCGCGGCTCCCTCGTGCTGGAGGGCGAGCCCGACGGTTGGCTCCTCGCCGGCGACGAGACCGCAATCCCGGCGATCCGGCGCTTCGCCGCCCTGATTCCCGCCGGCGTCCCCGCCCGCATCGCGATCGAGGTGCGCGGGCCGGAGCACGAGCTGGCTCTCGATGCGCCCGTCCCGGTCGAATGGATCCATCGCGGTGATGCTCCCGCCGGATCCTCCCTCGCCGACTTCCTGGGCGCGCTCGGGGAAGCCGATCGTCCGGGAGCGGCCCCGTTCGTCTTCGTCGCCGCCGAGTCGTCGATCGTGAAGCCGGGCCGCGCCCTGCTCGAGCGCTGGGGCGTCGACACCGCTCGGGCCGTCGTGAAGGGCTATTGGAAGCGCGGCGAGGCCGAGTACCACGCCCCGCACTGACGCGTACGGGGACGCCCCGAGCCGGTCTCTGGTCTCCGGTCTCCGGTCTCCGGTCTCCGGTCTCCGGATCAGTCCTCGTCGAGGACCGCGGCGACGGCCTCGATCTCGACCAGCTGGTCTTCGTAGCCCAGCACCGTGACACCCATGAGCGTGCTGGGCACATCGTGGGGGCCGAACGCGTCGCGCACCACGGCCCACGCGTCGACCAGGTCCGACTGCCGAGTCGAGGCGACGAGCACTCGCGTGCTGATCACGTCGGTCAACGCCGCTCCAGCAGCGGCGAGCGCGACCTCGAGGTTCTTGATGCACGTAGCGGCCTGGCCGGCGTAGTCGCCGACCGCCGCGGTGGATCCATCGCGATCCAGCGGGCAGGCGCCGGCGAGGAAGATCAGCCGCGCGCCCTTCGGCGCGGTGGCCGCGTAGGCGTATTGCGCCACATCGGAGAGCTCCCCGGCGCGGATGAGGGTCACGGCAGTCATGCCCACAGTCTGTCGCACAGCCCGACGGGCCCGCGCGCCGGGCGCAGCGGGGGGCTGTCGGCTCGATCCACACATTCCCACGGTCGGAGCAGTTCTGCACAGATCCCGTGATCTGTGACCACCAGCCCGTTCGCCTCTGGCATGCTCGGACGAACGATGCGACGATGAGGAAGTGGGATTCATGAACGATGCGCAGATCTGGACGATGATCGGGGCCTTCACCGCCCTGATGTTCGGCATGCTCACCGTGGTGTCGACGTTGTTCATCCGGGTCCTTCGCGCGGAGATCGGCGGACTCCGCTCCGAGGTGAACGGCCGCCTCGACATCATGAACACCCGTATGGACGGGCTCGACCGGGACGTGCAGGCGCTCGTCAAGCGCACCTTCGGCCTCGATCGGGACTGACCGCGCCGCCCCGTCGGGCAGACTGGTCCGCATGCCGCTTTTCGATCATCTCGGCCTCACGGTCGAAGACCTCGACCATGCCTTCGCCCAGTGGAACCCGGTGCTCACCGCTCTGGGCTGCACGCCCGAGGACGGCGAGATGGAGGGCGGAATCGCCTGGTGGCGCGAGGGCGACACCGAACTGATCCTCTACCGCGCCCCGGAAGCCGGTGGCGAACCGCACCGGTACGGACGGATCGGGTGGCAGCATCTCGCCTTCGCCGTGGACTCGCGCGCGGAGGTCGAGCGTCTGCACGCCATCGCCCTCGACGCCGGCTGGACGCCGGTGCGCGATCCCAAGGTCTTCACGCGCTTCTCCRACCGCTACTACGCCTCGTTCGTCGAGGAGGACAACGGCATCCGGATCGAGTTCGTGTACAACCCTCCGCGCGAGTCCGTCGAGGGCTGAGGCCCGCTCCCGCCTCGCCCGTCGCCGAGCACACCGGATCCTGTCGAGCACACCGGATCCTGACGAACGCACCGGATCCACGCGTCAACAACCCGTGCACCCGACAACAAACCGTGCGCGCGGCGACTGCACCGGATCCTGACGAACGCACGGGATCCACGCGCCAACAACCCGTGCGATGGACAACAGCCCGTGCACTCGGCGAGAACCCCCGTGACGGACGCGCCAACAAAGCGTGCACTCGGCAAGATCCCGTGCACACGGAGGGACCCCGGGTCCGGGCGCCTCGCGCTTTGTCCCCGGCATCCGCGATGCTGGAGGCATGGCCACTCTCGATCACCTCGGCATCAGCGTCGACCACGTGCCCGGCGCTTCCGCGCAGTTCGATCCGGTGCTGAGCGCACTCGGCTACGTCCGCAGGCACGACGCTCCCGACCTCGCCTACTGGCGGCGGGACGGCCTGCCCGAGATCCTGCTCTACCCCGCGCGCGACAATGCGGATGGCCCGCACGAGCACGGCCGCATCGGCTGGCAGCATCTCGCCTTCGCCGTCGACTCGCGCGCCGAGGTCGACCGCGTGCATGACATCGCTCTCGACGCGGGCTGGACCGCCGTCCGCCCGCCGAAGGAGTACCCCCGCTTCAGCGATCGCTACTACGCGACCTTCGTCGAGGACGACAACGGGATCCGGCTCGAGATCGTGCACAACCCGCCGCGGGACGCGCCCGAAGCCTGATCCGCGACACACTGTTGCCGATGTCGGGGGCCGGGCCCAGACTGATCCTGCGCACATCCCGCGCCTCATCCTGAGCTTGACGGAGGACGTCCATGACCACACTCAACCCGTACATCTCGTTCCGGGACAACGCCCGCGAAGCCATGGAGTTCTATCAGCAGGCGCTTGGCGGCGACCTGCAGGTGAT
This sequence comes from Microbacterium sp. 05N427, assembly GCF_056397105.1. NCBI lineage: Bacteria > Bacillati > Actinomycetota > Actinomycetes > Micrococcales > Microbacteriaceae > Microbacterium > Microbacterium sp. 05N427. Next base: position 270,446 of record NZ_JBFTMT010000010.1, on the reverse strand, counting down.
GACCTTCGGAGACATGCCGGGCATGGTCGAGGACGAAGCGGAGCAGCGCCTCGTCATGCACTCGATGCTGCGGACTGCCGACGGCCTCGTGCTGATGGGATCCGACACCCCGGCCCACATGGAGTACCAGGCGCCTCAGGGCGTTTCGGTTTCGCTGAGCGGCAGCGACGAGGACGCCCTTCGCGCGATCTGGGGCAAGCTCGCCGACGGTGGGACGGTCACGATGCCCTTCGAGCAGGCGCCGTGGGGCGGCCTGTTCGGCATGCTCGTCGACCGCTTCGGCGTCTCCTGGATGTTCTCCGCCGGCGACGACCAGGGCTGACCGCGGGAGGATCCGGCACGACATCGGCCCGAGGACTCAGTCCTCGGTCTCAGTCCTCGGACTCGACGGTCGCCCACTCGACGCCGTCGAGTCCGAGTTCACCGGTCATGTCGCGCAGGAACCGGATGACGACCTCGCGCTCCCCCTCGGTCAGGCGCGCCGCGGAGTGAAAGCGGCGCGCCTGCTGACGCCCCACGGTCTCCATCGCGGCTCGCTGGGTCTCCGGCGTGATGGTGATCGCGAGCGCCCGCCGGTCCGAGGGATGCGCGGAACGCGAGACGTGTCCCCCGCGCTCCAGCCGATCGAGCAGCTTGGTGGTCGACGCGGTGGAGATGCCCAGATGCTGCGCGATACCGCCCGGCGTCGCGACGGCCCTTCGGTTCGCGCACACGATGAGGTAGTGCAGCGCGCACATGTCGGTCTCGTTGAGCTTCATGTACCGGCGGGACGCCTCGGCGAGGCGCTGCTCCGCGTCGCGCAGCTCGCCGAGGGAGGCCATCAGCTCGCCGATCTGCCGGATCGCACTCGGATCGACGCCGGCGCGGTCGAGCAGCACACCATCCGGGTCGCTCGCCTCGATGTCGTAGACGGCGCCCGCTTCGACGCCGTCGCGTGTCGGGACCCCGTCGCGTGTCGGCTCCTCGACGAGCGTCACGAGCTCCTGCTCGCCCGCCTCGTCGCGCCGCTCCGCCATGCCGTCATGCTACACCGAGTATCTTTTCACGCCAGGATGATTACTTGCCAAGCTAGCTAATTCGATCTATCCTGCCGAGGACGGAAGGATACCGATGACCGCCTCGCAGCACGTCTCACGCCCGCGCCGACCCCGCCGCCTCCTGAGGGTCCTCCTGCCCGCGCTGATCATCCTCGGCTGGCTGGTCGCGGCGTCGCTCGGCGGCCCGCTGTTCGGCAAGGTCGACCAGGTCTCCTCGAACGATCGCACCGCCTACCTCCCTTCCTCCTCCGACTCCGCCCGCGTGCAGGAGCTGCAGACCCGCTTCGCCGGATCCGATGAGATCCCCGCGATCATCGTCGCCGCCTCCGACCACGCGCTCACGGACGCGCAGCGCACCGCACTGTCCGACGCGGTCTCGGCCACCACCGACATCGAGGGCGTCGGCGACGACGTCTCCCCCGCTCTGCCCTCCGATGACGGCAAGGCCGTGCAGGCGTTCGTCCCGATCCGCTCCGACGCCGACCTGGGCGACGTGGTGGCGGAGATCAGGGCGTCCCTCGAAAAGGCCGCGCCGGAAGGCGTGCGCGTCTACATCACCGGGCCCGCCGGTTTCAGCGCCGACCTCGTCGCGGGCTTCGCCGGCATCGACGGGATCCTCCTCGGTGTCGCGCTGGCCGCCGTCTTCGTGATCCTCGTGCTCGTCTACCGCTCGCTGCTGCTGCCGATCGTCGTGCTCCTGACGAGTCTGTTCGCGCTGTGCACCGCGCTCCTGCTGGTGTGGTGGCTCGCCAAGTGGGGCGTGCTGCTGCTCAGCGGGCAGACCCAGGGCATCCTGTTCATCCTCGTGATCGGCGCCGCGACCGACTACGCGCTGCTGTTCGTCTCGCGCTTCCGCGAAGCTCTGCGCGTCGAGCGGGATCGCGGGAAGGCCGTGCTCGCGGCGTGGAAGGGCGCCTTCGAGCCGATCCTCGCCTCGGGCGGAACGGTGATCGCCGGGCTCCTCTKCCTACTGCTCAGCGACCTCAAGTCGAACAGCGCGCTGGGCCCGGTCGCGGCGATCGGGATCGCGTTCGCGATGCTGTCCGCGCTCACTCTGCTTCCTGCCCTCCTCATGGCGTTCGGGCGCGCGGCGTTCTGGCCGCGCCGCCCCACGTACGCCCCCGAGGCCGTCGCGGCGGAGGGGGGCATGCCCGCGACCGGCGTGTGGGCGCGTCTCGCCGAGCTGATCCGGCGCCGCTCTCGGGTGATCTGGATCGCCACGACCCTGGTGCTCGCCCTCGGCACGGTCGGGGTGCTGCAGCTCGACGCGTCGGGCGTACCCCAGTCCGACCTCCTGCTCGGTTCCTCGCAGGCCCGCGACGGACAGAAGGTGCTGGGTGAGCATTTCCCCGGCGGATCCGGCAGTCCTCTCCAGGTCGTCGTCGCGAAGGACTCCCTGCAGGACGCGGCCGATGTGCTCCTGGCCGACAAAGGCATCGACGGCGTGACGGTGACCGCGAAGGACTCGCCGAGCGGATCGGCCCCTGTGACGAAGGACGGCGTCCGGCCGGTCGGGCGTCCCGGGACTCCGGCCCCGGATCCGACCGTGGTCGACGGCGATGTGATCCTCCAGGGAACGCTCAGGTCCGCTGCGGATTCGACCGCCGCGGAGGACACGGTTCGCCGCATCCGCACCTCGCTCGAGGGCACAGGAGCCGTGGTGGGCGGAGTCACCGCGACCGCGATCGACACGAACGACGCTTCGCTGCACGACCGCGCCCTGATCATCCCGGTGATCCTCGTCGTGATCATGCTCATCCTGATGATGCTGCTGCGCGCGATCGTCGCGCCCGTGCTGCTGATCGTGACGACCTTGCTGTCGTTCGGCACCGCGATGGGCGTCTCCGCGCTCGTCTTCAACGGCATCCTCGGCTTCCCCGGGGCGGATCCTGCCGTGCCGTTGTACGGCTTCGTCTTCCTCGTCGCGCTGGGGATCGACTACAACATCTTCCTCATGACGCGCGTGCGCGAGGAGAGCCGGATACACGGCACGCGCGAGGGCGTGCGCCGAGGACTCGCGATCACCGGCGGGGTCATCACGTCGGCAGGTCTCGTGCTCGCCACGACGTTCGCGGCGCTCGCGGTAATCCCGATCCTGTTCCTCGCACAGCTCGCCTTCATCGTGGCTTTCGGCGTGCTGCTGGACACCTTCGTGGTGCGCTCGCTGCTCGTGCCCGCCCTCGTGCACGATGTCGGCCGCGCGGTGTGGTGGCCGTCGAAGCTGTCTCGCGGGGAGCGCTGAGACGCGCCGTCGTCCGGCCCGTCAGCCGATCGCGGGCTCCGTGGCGGCGGCGTGGCCTGCACGGTCGGTGAACGCCTGCTTCGGGACGAACAGCAGCAGCACGGCCGCGGCGAGCGCAGTGACACCGCACACGACCCAGACGGTCACATAGCCGGAGAAGGATCCGGCAGTGCCCTCGGCCGCGGCGGATCCGGCGACCGCGTGCATGAGCGCGATCCCGAACACGCACGAGGCGATCGCGCCGCCGACGGTCTTCACCGAGTTCGTGAGGCCGGTCGCGACACCGGTCTGGGTGTGCGGCGCGGCCGACGCCGCGGCGGCCGGGAGTGCGGCGACGAGGGCTCCGGATCCGATCCCRACGATCACCATGTTCGTGATGACCTGCGCGTAGGCGGCGTGGAAGGGGAGGAACAGCAGGAACCCGATCCCCACGAGCACCGAGGCGCCGATGAGCGTGATCCGGGGCGTCGCGAACCGCGCGATCTGCGGATAACCCAGCGCACCCACGATCATCGCGACGAGGTAGACGCCGATGATCAGCGAGGTCGCGAACCCGCTGGTGCCGAGGCCGTAGCCGTAGACGGACGGATCCGTGCGGGCGAAGGTCGACAGCGGCGCCTGCGCGCCCAGCACGCTCACGCCGAACAGGCCGGCGGTCAGGAACACCGGTCCGAGCGCGGGGCTGCGGAACATCCGTACGTCGATGAGCGGATCCTGCTGGCGCAGCTCCCACAGTGCGAACGGCACGACGAGGAGCACGCCGATCGCGATCACGATCCAGGACAGCGGGTTCGCGACGCCGCCGGGCAGGCGCAACAGACTGAGCCCACCCGTCAGGCCGATGAGCGAGAGCGAGATCAGCACGAGGCCTGTCGTGTCGAAGACGCCGCCGGTCTTCTCCGGCGACTCCTTCACGCCGAAGAGGATCACGAAGAAGCAGGCCGCGATGAGCGCCGCGGGCACGAGCAGCACCGTCGACAGCGGCAGCTTGTCAATGAGCGCGCCGCCGGCCAGAGCGCCGATGATCGCACCGCCCTCGAGCGCGGCCACCAGGATTCCTGCCGCCTTGGCGGTGATCGCCGAGCTGCCCTCGATGCGCCGGGCGCGCGACCAGATCAGCGCGATCTCCAGCGGCAGCCAGACGACGTAGAAGCCCATCATCGCCCAGGCCACGAGGAAGACGCCGAAGGTGTCGGTGAACGGCAGCACGAACGCGGCGACCGCGGTGATCGCGGTCGAGATCAGCAGCATGCGCTTGCGGCCGATCATGTCCCCGAGCTTCGCGAAGGCCGGCACCACCAGCGCCGACAGCATGAGCTGCGCACCTTCGAACCAGTTCACGTCGGCGTCGTGGATGCCCAGGTGCCGCGCGATGTCGCTCAGCATCGGGGTGTAGTAGCCCTGCAGCACGCCGCTGGTGAACTCCACGAAGGCCAGGAATCCGACGACGGCGACCAGGGTGCCGAGCGTGGCGGTGCGCGTCATGAGCTGCTCCTCCGTGCGGTCCCGTCGCCGGCGGCGGGACGTGGTGCGGCCGCGTCGAGACGATCGGCGACCGCAGCGGGTCAGCTCACTGTAGCCGCTCGATGAGCGCGCGGTGGAACCGCTCCCCGCGCTCGAGCGCGGCGATCTCGACGCTCTCGTCCACACCGTGGATCGTGGCGCGCTGCGCGTTCGACATCTCCAGCGGCGCGAAGCGGAAGACCGCCGGCGAGAAGCGATGGAAGTGCCGGGAGTCGGTCGCCTGCATCGTCACGTACGGCACGGCGGGGATCCCCGGATGCGACGCGGCCAGCGCCTCCGCGATGAGCGCGAACGGCGCCGTGTCCGTGGGCGACTCCGGCGACGGATCGCTGCCCTCCCGCACTTCGACGGTCACGAGCGGATCCGCGATGCGCCGGCGCACGCGTGCAGCCGCGCTCTGCACGGTCTCGCCTAGGGCGATCCGCAGGTTCACGGTGGCGGAGGCCTGCGACGGCAGCACGTTCGCGGCGGTGCCGCCGGACTGCATCGTGGGGGCGACGGTCGTGCGCACGAGGGCCGCCGCCTCGCCGCCGAGCGCGGCGAACACGCGCGCCGACACGAGAGGGAGCGCACCGAGCGTGCGCAGCAGCAGGCGCGCGGGCCCGGAGGCACCACCGGACAGCTGGATCAGCATGCGCGAGATCGCCCGCGGCGTGCGGGGACGGAAGGTGCCGGGGCCGAGGCGCTCGACGGCGCGTGCGATGCGGCGCACCGCCGTGAGGGGCGGCGGGGCCGAGGCGTGGCCGCCTTCGCCGCGTGCGGTGAGCTTCACCGTCATGACGCCCTTCTCGCCGACGCCGATCATGGCCGCACGCCCCGGCACGAACGGCAGCGGGGCGTCGACCACCGCACCTCCTTCGTCGAGGACGAGCCAGGGCACGATCCCGCGCTCCTTCAGAACGTCCGCGATCGCGACGGCGGCGGATCCGAACGTCTCCTCGTTGCCGCCGAAGGAGAGGTAGACGTCGCGGGCGGGAGTGAAGCCCTCCGCGAGCAGCTTCTCGACCGCCTCGAGGATCACGATGAGCGGACCCTTGTCGTCCAGAGCGCCGCGGCCGTAGACGGATCCGTTCTCGATCACGCCGGCGAACGGCGGATGCGTCCAGTCGTCGGACTCGTCGACGGGGACGACGTCGTAGTGCGCCATGAGCACGAGCGGGCCGTCCGCCGCCGGCCGGTGCCCCACCCACCGGAACAGCAGTCCGAAGTCGGTGTGGCGTTCGAGGGTCAGCTCGGCATGCACCCGGGGGTAGAGCTCGGCGATGAGCGCCACGAACTCCTCGAAGGGCGCGGATCCTCGTTCATCCAGCTCGGCGGACACGGTGGGCAGCTGGATCATCCGGGACAGGCGCTCGGCGATCTCGGCGACAGGAGCGTTCATCGTGGCCATGCTAGCTCCGCGCCGAGCATGACCTCTTAGGCTGGCTGCATGACCGCTCCGCACCCGTCTTCCGCAGGATCCCGCCCGCAGGCCGTCATCAGTGGCGGCGGAACCGGCATCGGACTCGCCTCGGCGCTGCGCCTCGCCCGGGACGGCTTCGACCTCGTCCTCCTCGGCCGACGCGAAGCCGTGCTGCAGGAGGCGGCCGACCGCATCCGCACGCAGACCCCGGACGCCCGTGTGCAGACCGTCGTCGCCGATCTGCAGGATCCGGCCGCCGTCGAGCGCGCGGCCGGCGAGATCGCCGGAGATGTGGACGTGCTGCTGAACAACGCGGGCGGCAACGTACTGGACCGCGGCGAGGGTCTGGCCGGCATCGCCGCGAACTACGAGGCCAACATGCGCCTGAACGTGCTCACCGCGGTGCTGCTGACCGAGGCACTGCTCCCGCGCATCACGAGGCCGGGCGGCCGGATCATCTCGATCAGCTCGATCGCGGCGCTCCGCGGCGCGAACGGCTACGGGGCGGCGAAGGCCGCGATCCACGGTTGGATGATGGGGCTCGCGGCCGAGCTCGCCGCCGAGGGCGTCACGGTCAACGCGGTCGCGCCGGGTTATGTGCCCGACACCGGGTTCTGGGACGGCCGGCGCACGCCGGACGTCGTGTCCTCGCGACTCGCCCAGGTGCCGATGAACCGCGCCGGAACGCCGGACGAGGTCGCCGGCGCCGTTTCCTACCTCGCCGGCTCCGAGGGCGGCTGGACCACGGGGCAGATCATCCAGGTCAACGGCGGCGCGCTCTTCGGCCGCGGCTGAGGCCGCACCCGGCATCAGAGCAGCGCCGCCGCATCCGCCTTCACGAGCGCCGCGTGTAGCGATGCTCCGGGCGGCCGGTCGCGCCGTAACGGAGCCGCACCTCGACGGCGGCGCGTTCGGCGAGCGCGGCGAGGTGGCGCTGCGCCGTGGCCCGGGAGATCCCCACGCGCTCGCCGATCTCGGCGGCCGAGGCCTCGTCCTCTCCCAGCGCCGCGAGCACGACCTGCTCGGTCGCCGACCGCGAGGACGACGCCGCTTCTCCGGATCCGTGCAGGATCGCAAGGGCCCGATCGAGATCCTTCTGCGGCAGGGGACGATCGCCCGAGAGCAGGTTGCGGAAACGCGCGTACCGATCCAGCGCGCCCGCGAGGCTGCGCTTCTCGAACGGCTTGATCAGGTACGCGTGCGCGCCCGAGCGCAGCGCACGGCGCACGGTCGCCGAATCATCGGCCGCGGAGACGACGATCGCATCGATGCCGGCCTCGCGCACGAGCCCGATCCCGTCGCCGTCGGGCAGGTAGACATCGGCGAGAAGCAGGTCGGGAGCGAGATCGCGGACGGCCGCGCGTGCTTCGGCGATCGTGCGCACGGGCTCCAGCGCGACGAATCCGGAGCGTTCGTCGACGATGCTCTGATGCAGGCGTCCGACCCGGAAGTCGTCGTCCAGCACGAGGGTGCGGATCGGATCCATCATCTGCTCTCTTCCTTCTCCTGTCGTGTCCCGGCACGCCCGGATTCGTCGTCCGGGTCTGCGTGGCCGAGTTCTCCGACGGGTGCGACCGCGCCGTCGAGGCGGGCCGCGAAGACCGCCCCGTGGTCGTCGCCGCCGCGGTCGATGATCCACAGATCCCCGCCTCCTCGGCGGGCGATCTCCCGGGACAAGGGCAGGCCCAGCCCATGGCCGTGCACCGCGCCGGCGTCGGCGAGGTTCGCCTCGGCGCCGTCGCCCGTGGTCGCACCCGGCGCGTCGGGCTCCTCGACGGGCGCCGCATCGAGCCCCGCCCCCGAATCCGCGACCGTGACGATCAGGGCGTCCCCGTCGTCGAGCACGGCGACCTCGACCCAGCGCGGGGCGCTGCCGGCGACCGCCGCGGTCACGGCGTTGTCGACGAGGTTGCCGAGCACGGCGGCGACGTCCTCCGCCTCGATCACCGTGCCGAGCAGGTACGTGTCCTCCGCGATCCGCAATGTCACGCCGCGCTCGGACATCTCGAGCGCCTTCGCCCCCAGGAACGACTGCAGGAACGGATCGCCCAGCCGTTCCAGCCCCTGCACCGGGAAGTCCACGGATCCGCGTTGCCTGAGCTCCGTGAGGAAGTCCCTGGCGTCCTGCACGCGCTCCGCGTCGATGAGCCCGGCGGCCACGTGGATCCGGTTGGCGAACTCGTGCCGCTGCACGCGCAGCGCGGCGGTCATGGTGCGCACGCTCTCCAGCCGCTCCGACAGCGCGATGAGCTCGGTGCGATCGCGGATCACGGCGACCGTGCCGAGCGCACGCCCCTCGCGCTCGACAGGACGCGTGTCGAGGTAGAGGACCCGGTCCCCGAGCACGACCTCGGAGAGCACCCGCGCACCGGAGAGGGCGTCGCGCACCGCATCGGGAAGGCCGGTCCGCCCCAGTGGCGCGCCGACGAGGCCATGCACTCCGAGCAGGCGCTCGGCGGCGTCGTTGCAGACCCGCACGATGCCGTCCTGATCGACCGCGAGCACGCCGTCGTCCACCCCGTTCAGCACGGCGGTCTGGTTCTGCACGAGCGCGACCAGTTCCTCCGGCTGCACGCCGAGGGTCAGCCGTTCCCAGCGGCGGCGCAGCGCGAGCGCGGCGATTCCCGCCAGCAGCAGCGATCCCGCGGCGGCGATGCCGATCACGGCGAGCAACGGCGGCAGGTCGTCGAAGACGCCCGCGCGGGCGAAGCCGACGCTGACCTCGCCCACCGGCGCGCCCGCGTCGTCCCGCACGGGCACCTTCGCCCGCGCGGAGTCTCCCAGAGTCCCCGTCTCCCATTCGACGACCTCGTGCCCGGCGAGCACGTCCTGGTAGGGCGTGCTCACCTCCTCTCCGAGGCGCTCCGGATCAGGATGCGCGAGTCGGATCCCGTGATCGTCGGTGATGACGACGAAGAGGGCTCCTGTGCGGGAGGCGATCGCCGTCGCCGTGCGCTGCAGCGCGCCGCCCTCCAGATCGGCCGCCTGCGGTGTCCCCGGTTCTGCGGAGGCGTGCACGACCTCCGCACGGACCTCCGGATCCTCCGCCAGCGTGCGCGCGATACCGAGGGCAGAGGACTCCGCCTCGGCCCGTAGCTGCTGCACGGCCAGGAGCAGATAGACCCCGGTGCACAGGGCGACGACGAGCACGACCGTCGCGAACTGCAGCAGGAGAGCCCGCGTCGCCAATCGCAGCCGGCGTTTCCGGGGCATCCGTCCTCCTTGAGCAATATGCGCAGAAGTCACGCTACGCGCACAACGCGAGGAATGCGACTTACCGGATCCGGATCGTGCCCCGCCCCTAATCTCGGCGGAGTCCGTCGACGACGACAGGCGGATGACGAAGGAGTCAGCTCATGCCCACGGTGCTCACCGGTCTGCTTGCCGCAGCCGAGGACAAGCCCTCATACGACATCGCCTTCGCGCCGCCGGAGGGGGTCCTGGTGATCCTCGGTTTCGTGATGGTGCTGGTCTTCATGACGCTGATCATGACCAAGCGCCTCACCCCGATGGTGGCGCTGATCCTGGTCCCCACGGCGTTCGGCCTCTTCGCGGGCGCGGGACTGGGGCTCGGTGACATGATCCTCGACGCGATCGGCAAGATGGCGCCGACCGCCGCCCTGTTGATGTTCGCGATCATGTTCTTCGGCATCATGATCGATGTCGGGCTGTTCGACCCGCTGATCCGCCTGATCACCCGCGTGCTGGGCGACGACCCGGCCAAGGTCGTCGTGGGCACCGCCCTGCTCGCCGGTGCGGTGTCGCTGGACGGCGATGGATCCACGACCTTCATCATCACGACCTCGGCGATGCTGCCGATCTACCTGCGCCTGGGCATGAACCCGGTGGTGCTGACGTGCGTCGCGGGCCTCATGAACGGCACGCTGAACATCGTGCCGTGGGGCGGGCCCACCGTGCGCGCGGCGACCGCGCTGAGCCTGCAGCCGACCGATGTGTTCGTACCGATGCTGCCCTCGCTCGGGGTCGGCCTGCTCGTGTCGCTCGGCTTCGCCTGGATGCTCGGCCTGCAGGAACGGCGCCGGCTCGGCGCTCTCGACGAGAGCCGCCTGACCGGCACGGGCGAAGGCGGGCTGCTCGCGGCGATCCCCGCGATCTTCCGCGGCGCCGACGCCAAGCCCGGCGCACGTGCCTCGCTGCGCACGGGCAACATCGTCACGGTCGCGCATGGTCACGGACCGGTTGCCGCCGGCGGGGTGGACCCGGCCGACACCGCGATGGCCGACACCATGCTCGATCCGAACCGGCCCACGCTGCGCCCTCGGCTGATCTGGTTCAACCTCGCCCTCACCGTCGCCGTGATGGTGCTGCTCGTGATCGACATCCTGCCGCTGCCGTTCGTGTTCATGATCGGAGCCGCAGTGGCGCTGCTCGTGAACTTCCGCAAGCTCAAGGACCAGGCGTCCGAGATCGTCGCGCATGCGCCGAGCATCGTCGGCGTCGTCTCCATGGTGATCGCCGCGGGCGTGCTCGTCGGCGTGCTCAGCGGCACCGGAATGGTCGATGCGATGGCGGGTTGGATCACCACCGTGCTGCCTCCGCAGCTCGGCCCCTTCCTGGCCCCGATCACCGGCGTGCTGTCGATCCCGTTCACGTTCCTGATGTCGAACGACGCGTTCTATTTCGGGATCCTGCCGGTGCTATCCGAGAGCGCTGCGCACTTCGGCATCGCCCCGGTCGAGATGGCCCGGGCCTCGATCACCGGTCAGCCCGTGCATCTGCAGAGCCCTCTGGTTCCGGCGATCCTGCTCCTGGTCTCGCTCGCGAGCGTGAACCTCGGCGATCACCACCGCAAGGTGCTGTGGCGCGCGCTCGTGGTCTCGCTCGTGATGCTCGCGGTCGGGATCCTGACCGGAGCGATCCCGTTCTTCGTCGCACAGTGATCGTGGCCCCCGCCCCTCAGGCCGCGACGGGCGGAGCCCCGGCGTCGGCGTCCACGAACATCACCCGAGCCGGCGGGGTGTCACGGAACTCGAGCCCCGAAGGCGTTGTCCACACGATCACTCCCCCTGGTCTCTGCTCGGCGAGCCAGCGCCAGCGCGGGTCGAGGTCGGGATGTTTGAGGGCGTGATGGGTCTCGCAGAAGCACGACAGGTTGTCGATCGCCGTCGGACCGCCGCGGGCGTAGTCGTGGTTGTGGTCGATCTGACATCGGCGGGCCGGCATTCGGCAGTTCGGGAACCGGCAGGTCCTGTCGCGCGCCCTGAGATGTCGCCGCATCGCCTCGCTCGGTCGATAGGGAGTGGTGCGGACGACCCTTCCGGCCTGATCCAGCTCGAGCCTCTCCCAGCTCAACGCCGATGCGGCCAATCGGCGAGCGAGATCCGGATCCATCGGCCCTCGGCCGTCGAGTTCGGCCATCCGGTCGTTCTCGCCGGCGAGAGTGGTCTCGGCGATCGTGACCTGCACGGTCGCATGGATGCCGTCGAGCACGTCGGCGTCGTCCGAGATGCGGCCGGTGAGCACCCTCAGCAGGAACCTGTCGAAGCGCACCTGATCCAGTCGCCGCCCGTCGGCTGAGCCGCTCGTGCCACCCGCGCGGTCCGCCCGCTGGGAAGCATCGAGAATGGCCCGCCCTTCCTGGGTGAGCAGATCGAACGCGGCGTGGATGAGCGCCGCAGGCCCGCTGGCATGCATGGTGGCCTGCCCCGCACCGTCGTCCGTCACCGTGACCGCGCGGTCCTCGTGCACTCGACGATGCACCTCGGTCAGAGCGACCGGGGCGACCGCGGCGGCCACGGACTCGGCGAAGGCCTTCGTGCGCGCCCGGGACTCGGCGGAGGCGAACGGCACGACCTGGGCCTCGTACTCGGCGAGCGCCGTCGCGTCGTCGCGAGGGATGTCGGTGGCGGCCTCGATGATGGCCTCCGCATGGGCGAGGGACAGGTCGCCGGCTTCGAGAGCACCGCGCGTGACCGTGAACCGCTCGTGCAGGACGTGCCCGGTCGCGAGCAGCTTCGCCGCGGCATAGCGGGACAGATGCAACCCGACCGCCAGTTCGCAGATCATCGAACGCTCCGCCTGGTCGAATCCTGCGGATCCGGGCGGCACTTCGTCGAGCAGCAGCGCGACCCTCTCATGCGCAAGAGCCGCCTGCCGCGCGTGCAGCTGGGCGATCTGCCGCCCGAGATCAGCGCACTCATCCACGATCTCCGCACTACGGCGGAGGTAGTGGTCAAGAGGCTGGTCCATGCCTCGAGTTTAGTACATATCTTCGAAGAGCGGAAGAGTTTCCACACCTCCGGTTCTGTCAGAACAGTGCCGCCGGAAGCGCTCCCTCATGCTCGAGCAACCAGCGCTTGGTGAGCAGGCCCTCGCCCGGACCTCCGCCGGAGTATCCGCCGAGCCCGTCGCTCGCGACAACCCGGTGGCACGGCACGATGATCGGGATCGGGTTGGCGCCCATGATGGATCCGATCGCCCGCGCGGGCGATGCCGTGCCGCTGCGCTCCGCGAGCTCGCCGTAGGTCACGGTCTGGCCGTGACCGACGGTGTCGTAGAGCGCGTGGAGCACGGCGTTCGTGATGTCGGACTGCGGGCCGAGGTCGAACGGCAGGTCGAAGCCCGACCGTTCCTCTGCGAAGTACGCGCCCAGCTGCGCGAGCGCCTCGGCGAGCAGCGGATCCCGATCGGAATCCTGGGGCGCCCCCGGCGCCGGCGACGCGGATCGCCCGCCGCGAGGCCAGGTCACCCGGGTGATCGCGACCCCGTCGCTGTGCACCGCGAGCACGCCCACCGGGGTGGCGATCGAGCCGGAGTAGGTCATCCCGTGATCGTACGCCGGGGGTCGGACACGGCCGCGCCGCCCCCCCCTGTCACACTTCCGCCTCCGGATCCGACACCCCTCCTGAGAGCCGATGTGTGCCCGCAGGACCGCGGGCCCGGCCACGGAAGGATCGATGATGACCAGGATCGACATGGCCCGTACCAACAAGCTCGGCTACGCCGCGGTGCTCGGAATGGAGGCGTACTCGCGCAAGAGCGTGGAGCCGCGGCTGTACGAGCTGATCAAGCTGCGCGCCTCGGTCCTGAACGGGTGCGGTTTCTGCGTCGACATGCACGCGACCGAGGGCGCCAAGCGTGGAATCCCGCAGCGCACGCTGCACGCGGTCGGCGCGTGGCAGCATGCGAAGGGCTTCTTCGATGAGCGCGAGCTGGCCGCGCTCGCCCTGACCGACGCCGTCACACAGCTCGGCCCCGAGACCGTGACGGACGAGATCTGGAACTCGGTGGCGCGGCACTTCGACGAGGGAGAGCTCGGCGGGCTCGTGCTCGCGATCTGCACGATCAACGTGTGGAACCGCGTCGCGATCGCCACCGAGATGGCGCCGCCGATCGACGACAAGCACCCGATCGTCTGAGCGGTGCCCGATTCCGGGCGGTACCGTGGGCCCATGACCCTCGTCTCGCCCGCCACCCGCGCGTGGCAGGCGGAGCGGGGGCGCCTGATCGGCATCGCCTACCGGATGCTCGGCGACTACGGCCACGCCGAGGACATCGTGTCCGAGGTCGCGATCGAGGCGCTGCAGCAGGAGCGCTCCGAGCACCCCGATCCGGACGAGTCCACCGCGGACGGATCCGTTGCGGCGGGACGCGTGCGCTCCTGGCCCGCATGGCTGACCACCGTGTGCGTGCGCCGCTCGATCGACCGCGTGCGCGCACTCGCAGCGATGCGGGAGGACTACGTCGGCCCGTGGCTGCCGGAACCCGTCGCGACCTCGCGGCTGCCCGAGGACGCGGTAGCCGACCGCGAGCTGCTCTCGCTCGCGCTGCTGCACATGGCGGAGCAGCTCGCACCCGAGGCACGGGCGGCCGTCGTGCTGCACCGGGCGTTCGGGATGTCGGCCGTGGAGATCGGACGGATACTCGAGAAGACGCCGGCCGCCGTGCGGCAGCTCGTCTCCCGCGGCGAGCGCCGACTGCGCCTCGCTGACGACCCCGCCCTCACCCGCGCGGCGGATCCGGCCGCGCTCGGTGCTCTGCTCGCAGCCGTCGAGCACGGCGACATCTCGGGCGTCCTCGCCCTGCTCTCGGACGACGCGATCCTGTGGAGCGACGGCGGCGGGAAGGTGCGTGCCGCGCTCAATCCGATCTTCGGCGCCGATCGCGTGCGGCGCTTCCTCCTCGGCGTGCTGGAGAAGGCCACAGCCGACCCGATGCTGCCGTTCGCCGTGGCGCTGCTCGACGTCAACGGCGAGCCCGCCGTCGCGCTCACGCACTCCGGCCGCACCGATGTGCTCACGCTCGAGTTCGGTGCCGAAGGGCTGATCCACGGACTCCGCCAGGTGTGCAACCCGGACAAGCTCGCGTACGCGGTCTGAGCCGGACGCCGAGGGCAACCCCGGGGATCCGAGGATCCGTCCTCGCCGCGCGGCCGCGTCAGCCTGCGACCGGCTCCGCCTGCCAGGCGGTGAGGTGGAGTTCGGTGCCCGGCACAACGTCGAAGGCGTTCGTCCACGTCTGGCGGCTCTCCCCCGCGCGAATCGCCACATGCAGGCTGCGCGCGACGAGCTGACCCTGGGTGGAGTTCGCATCCCACCCGATCCCCGCCCTCGCGGACGCGCCGGGCGCGAGCATCACGGGCGACGCGCCGGGATCGGACGCCATGAAGGAGCTCCCGCGCTCCTCGTCCACCTCGATCGTGTGTCCGTTCTGATCGCCGAAAGCCACATCGGGATACCCGTTCAGCACGCACGCCTTTGCGGAGACGTTGGTCGCCTGCAGAGCCTGCAGGCGATGCCCGGTCGCTCCGTCCACGGGCGGTGCGAAGAGCTCGAGCTGATCCGCGCTGCAGGCGTCCGGCCCGGGAGGTTCGGCCGACGCGGCCACCGTCGGCACGGGCGTTCCGGGAGCCGCGGGATCCGGCGCGGCAGCGCCATCGGGATCCGTCGGAGTCGGTCCGCGATCCGCCGCGACGACCTGCTGCGCAGCGTCGTTCGCCCCCGCCGAAACAGCGGGCAGGACTGCCGCGAGCACCACGAGGACCGCCCCCAGTACGGTGACGACGCGCGGCGACGGCGCACCCCGCCGCGCCTCGGAGGCAGATCGCTGGGACACCGTGATCGCAGGGATCCAGCCGACGACGAACGCCCAGAACACCGCGAGCATCGTCGAGCCCGTCGTGCTGAGGGCCGCGCGGAATCCTCCCCAGGAGATCGCCGCGACCATCGCACCGAGATCGAGCACTCCGCCGACCGCGAATCCGACGGCCACCGCCGCCAGCCACGCGGCGAGGAACGTGCGCGCACCCCGGCGGTCCAGCAGTGAGATCGCAAGGACGTAGGCCCCGCCCACGAGGAGCGCCGCGACGGCGTGGAGCAGGAGCGCCCATCCCGGAGGAGCCCCGAAGAACTGTCCGTTCATCGGGGAGGGCACGATCCTGCCGAGGGTTGTCAGGGATCCTCCGGCGGAGGACAGCAGATACGGCAGCCATCCGCACAGCAGCCACAGCGCCGCGAGCATCCCTCCGCCGAGCAACCGTCGTCTCGTGCCCGTATCCATCGCCCCCCGATCCGTCTCCGTCACCCTAGCGGGGACGAGCTCTGACCGGCTCCGATCCCCCCGTCCGGTCCTGACCGCCCGAGATCCCCGCACCTCAGTCCAGGAGGTGGCGGGTGTACCGTCCCGGTTCGTCCAGGAACGACCGCCAGTGCCGCACGAGCTCCAGATCCTCCCAGGCAGCGTCGCGGAGCCCCCACTCCCCGACCTCGAGGATCTTCGCGCCGGGCAGCGCGGCGAGCACCGGCGAGTGCGTCGCGCAGAGCACCTGCCCGCCTTCCTCGGCGATCCGGCGCAGCACGGCGATGAGACTCAGGGTCGAGGAGAAGGAGAGCGCCGCCTCCGGCTCGTCGAGGCAGTAGAAGCCGGGATCGTCGAACCGCGACTCGAGCAGCGCGAGGAAGGATTCGCCGTGACTCATCTCGTGGAAGAGCGGTTCCGGCCCGGGCGACGGGTTCTCCTCGAGGTAGGTGTAGAACGAGTGCATCGTCTCCGCACGCAGGAAGAAGCCCCACCGGTTCGCCCCCACACCGYGCTGGATGCGCAGCCAGTCCGAAAGCGGGGACTCGGTGGGACGCGTGCTGTGCCGGGCCTGGCGGGATCCGCCCTCGGGCGAGAGTCCATAGGCGATGGCGACGCCCTCGACCAGTGTCGACTTGCCGCTGCCGTTCTCGCCGACGAGGAACGTCACGCCGGGATCGAGGGCGATGCCCTCGCGCAGCACCTGCGCGACGGCGGGGATGCTCGCGGGCCAGGTGCGGCCCGCGGCCGGCGCATCGTCGGCGGGGTGCACCGCGACCACGGGCTGCTGCCGGCGTCGGCGACTGCGCGGGTCCCAGAACGGATCCATGACGCTCCTCTCTGCGATCGGCTCTGCTCCATTGTGCCGGGCACGACCGACAGAGCCGGCGCCAGAACCGGCGCCAGAACCGACAACGGCGCACAAGACCCGAGCCGGACCGTCAGCGGTTCCCCAGACCGCCCCCGGGAGGATGGATCCGTGAGCCAGTCGACGAGTGAGCAGGTCAGGGCGCGCCGCGCGACCCCTCGTCGCCGCGCCGTCGTCGCGATCCTGCTGATCACCGCCGCGCTCACCACGACCGTGCTGCTGGGTGCGATCCCCGGCCCGGTCGGGACCGGGATCGCCGTCGTCCTGCCCTGGCTGGGGTTCGCCCTGGTCCCTCTCGTGGTCGCCGCGCTGCTGATCCGGCCGCGCACGGCGTGGATCGCCGCGGTGCCGCTGGTCGCCTGGACCATGGCGCTGTGGGCGTTCCTCCCGGTGCCCTGGCAGGGCGATCCGCCCGCCGGGGACCATGGGCTGCTGATCGCGACACAGAACGTCGAGGCGGGATCGGGAACCGGGGCCGCGTCCGCCCGCGCGCTCGCCGATGACGGCGCCGGGATCCTCGCGTTCACGGAGCTCGACGCCGACTCGGGCTCGGCGATCGCCGAGGAGCTCGCCGACGCCTACCCTCACACCTACCGCGTAGGCACGGTGGGTGTGTGGAGCCGCTACCCGATCCTCGACGAAGAGGCGCTCGACCTCGGGCTCGGCTGGAAGCGCGCGCTGCGCGTCGAGATCGATGCGCCCGGCGGCGCCGTCGACGTCTACGTGGTGCACGCGGCCTCGCTGCGCCCCGGCGCGCAGAGCGCTCGGGACGGCATGCTCTCCGCGCTGGGAGAGCGGATCCGAGAGGATCRGAGCCCTCGGGTGATCGCCCTCGGCGACTTCAACGCCGTGTCGACGGATCCGGCTCTCGCCCCGATCGCCGGCGCCCTCGGCGAAGTGCGATTCGGCGGCATCGGCCCGTCGTTCACCTGGCCTGCGTCGTTCCCGGCGGTCCGGATCGACCACGTGTTCCAGCGCGGCTATCCCTCCGCATCAGGGCGGACGACCTCGGCCGGCGCCAGCGACCACCTCGCGGTGGTCGCTGCGCTGGGCGGCTGACGACTCGGCCCGAGGTCAGCCGACGACCATGAGGACCCGGGCGTCATCGGCGACGATCCCGGGTCCGCGGGCGACCGCGCTGTCGCTCGTCTTCGCGGACGGCAGCACCAGCGCCTCCATCGCCGCTGCCGTGCTGCCCTCCGTGCTCACCCGCCCCGAGCGCACGACGATCGCGCGCACTCCGTCGGGCAGGACCGATGCTCCGTTCAGGTCCGCGAACACGAGCGCAGGCCGCGCCCGTGCGGTCACCGTGGAAAGGACGAGGACCCGGCTCAGCTCCGCGGCACGGAGCCGGGGCCGGCGCAGCTCCAAGAGCGGATCGGTGTGTCGCAGCACGCGCTCCTTGCGCAGCCCCACCATCGCCCCTGGGCCGACATCGACCTGCGGGCCGCCGATCCCGGCGAGCACGTGCGTCGCCTCATGAGGCAGGTGCAGGATGCCCACTGGGCCGCGCAGCTCGACCAGTTGCAGGGCCCAGTGCAGTTCGCCGTTCGCGCCACGCAATCCGCAGATCTCGCGCACGTGCCCGCCTCCCGCGGCGAGACCGCGCCTGGGCAGGCTCCGCAGCTGCAGGAGCTCGGCCGTGGCGGGACTCGCCGCGAGGGAGGCGGGGTTCATCGGATCAGACCCGCGCGCCGATGAGGACATAGCCCTCTTCGCCGTGCACCACGGTGTCGAGCCCTGCGATCTCGTCTTCGTTCTTCACGCGGAACCCGAGGATCTTCTCGATGACGAACCCGATCCCGAAGGCGAGTGCGAACGAGTAGACGAGCACGGCGCCCGCTGCGAGCGCCTGGGCCGCGAGCTGTGCGAAGCTGCCGCTGAAGATCAGGCCGGTGCCGTTCGCGAACACGCCCAGGTAGAGCGTTCCCAGGATGCCGCCGATGAGGTGGATGCCGACCACGTCGAGCGAGTCATCGAAGCCGAGCTTGAACTTCAGGTCGATCGCGAGCTGGCAGACCGCGCCGGCGAGGAGGCCGAGCACGACCGCCCAGATCGGGGTGAGCGCGGCGCAGGCCGGGGTGATCGCGACGAGACCGGCGACAGCACCGGACGCGGCGCCGACCGAGGTGGGCTTGCCGTTGCGGATCTTCTCCATCACCAGCCAGCTGAGCAGAGCGGCCGCGGGAGCGGCGAGGGTGTTCACGAAAGCAATCGCGGCGGTGCCGTCGGCGCCGAGCTCGGAACCGGCGTTGAACCCGAACCAGCCGAACCACAGCAGGCCGGCGCCGAGAAGCACGAACGGCGGGTTGTGCGGCACGTCGGCGCCCTTCTGGAAGCCGATGCGGCGGCCGAGCACGAGGGCGAGTGCGAGACCGGCGGCTCCGGCGTTGATGTGCACCGCGGTGCCGCCTGCGAAGTCGATCGCGCCGACGCCGAGCCAGTCCTGAAGGCCCTTGGTGACCCAGCCGCCGTAGGCGAAGCTGCCATCCTTGTTCAGGCCGAAGTTGAAGACCCAGCTCGCGACCGGGAAGTAGACGACCGTCGCCCAGATGCCGGCGAAGATCATCCAGGATCCGAACTTGGCACGGTCGGCGATGGCGCCGGAGACGAGGGCGACGGTGATGATCGCGAATGTCGCCTGGAACGCGACGAACGCGAGCGGCGGGTACGCGGCGTCCTTGGGTACTTCGAGCAGGCTGTTCAGGCCGATCGCCGACCAGTCGATGGTCCACGGGGCGATCAGGCCCTTACCGCTGGGGAACGCGATCGCGTAGCCGAAGACGACCCACAGCACGCCGATCAGTCCGATCGCGCCGAAGCTCATCATCATCATGCTGATCACGCTCTTGGCCTTGACGAGGCCACCGTAGAAGAACGCCAGACCTGGCGTCATGAGCAGCACGAGGGCTGCACAGATCAAAACGAAGGCGGTGTTCCCCTGATCCATGGGTCCGCTCCTCTCTCAGTGAGAACGCTCCTGCAGCGTCGGGTGACGTCAGACTGTCACTCGCGCGTTTCGCTTCGACGCGCGCTGTGTTACCGGTGCGTTTCGTCGCGCGCGCCCCACGTGAACAAGCTGTGACGAAGTCCGTGCGCCTGGCAGGATGAGGCCATGCGTGCAGTGGTGTTCGATGCGGTCCGTGCCCGACCGGACGTGCGTTCGGTGCCGGAGCCGGAGGTCCCGGCCGACGGCGTGCTGGTCCAGGTGAGGGCCACGGGCCTGTGCCGGAGCGACTGGCACGCCTGGGCAGGGCACGACGACATCGCGTTCCCGCACGTGCCGGGGCACGAACTCGCCGGGACCATCGCCGCCGTCGGGCCGCAGGTGACCCGCTGGCAGGTGGGAGACCGCGTGACGGTGCCGTTCGTCTGCGGCTGCGGACGCTGCGAGTGGTGCCTTTCCGGCAATGCGCAGGTCTGCCCCGACCAGCAGCAGCCCGGGTTCACGCACTGGGGATCCTTCGCCGAGGTCGTCGCCCTGCACGCGGCCGATGTGAACCTCGTCTCACTCCCGGACGAGGTGGACTTCGCCACGGCGGCGAGTCTCGGATGCCGCTTCGCGACCGCCTTCCGCGCGCTCGTCGGGCGCGCTCGGGTGCGCGAGGACGAGTGGGTCACGGTCGTCGGAGCCGGAGGCGTCGGGCTCAGCGCGGTCATGATCGCGCAGGCTCTCGGCGCGAAGGTGATCGCGGTCGACCGCAATCCGGAGGCGCTCGCTGTGGCGAAGGAGGTCGGCGCCGCGCACACGCTCCTCGCCGACGGGACCGACATCCCGGCAGCCGTGGCCGCCCTGACCGGCGGCGGCAGCCACGTCTCTGTCGACGCCGTCGGCAGTGAGCAGACCCTCGCCGACGCGGTCCTGGGACTGCGCCGGCGCGGCAGGCACGTGCAGATCGGCCTGCTCCCGCCGGTCGACGGACACCCCCGTGTGCCGATGGACCGGGTGATCGGCTGGGAGCTCGACCTGCTCGGCAGCCACGGGATGGCCGCGGCCGACTACCCCGCGATGATGGAGCTGATCGCCGAAGGGCGGCTGGCACCGCAGCGCCTCATCGAGCGCACCATCGGCCTCGAGGAGGCGGCGGCACTGCTGCCCGCGTTCGACCGGGCGACCGTGGCGGGCATGACCATGATCGATCCGCAGCGGGTCGGCTGACGATCGCCCCTCGCGCCACGCCGCTCAGGTCGCGGTCGAGGTCGCGCCCAGTCCCGGGGACCTGGCCCCCTTCGGAAGACCGAGGCGGCCGCGGGTCACGAGGATCAGGACGACGGCCGTGCCGGTGAAGCCGATCAGCACCGGAAGAAGCCCGTAGTCGTTGAAGATCGGCGCAGGAAACAACGGCGCCCCCACCTTGTTCGCGAAGGTGTTGAACGAGGCGTGCATCAGCATCGTGATCAGCACGCTGCCCGCCGCATGGTTGAAGACCCAGGTCATCATGATGGTCAGGGCCGTGATCATCACCACGAACATGACCATGTTCGTGAGGGTGGGCGGGGTCCACACCCCGCTCCAGAAGAGCGGGAAGTGCCAGAACGCCCACAGCAGGCCGAGGATGACGCTCCCCGGCAGCGGACCGTAGCGCTCCTGCAGCCGCGGCAGCGCGAACCCTCGCCATCCCGGCTCCTCGCCCAGCGGGCCGCCGAGGAGGAACGTCAACAGGAATGCGAGCGGGTAGGCGGCCAGCAGCGGCCCGACGATCGGCTGGAACGACGACAGCACACCGGGGACGACGATCGTGCCCAGCACGATGATGATCGGGACCCCGACGAGCAGGAACAGATACCAGACGATCCCGACACGCCACTGCACGTACCGGCGCAGCAGACGAGCGATGCCCGCCTTCCCCTCCATCACGCCCGTCATCACGAAAGCGCCGACCGTCGGGCCGAAGGTCGCGGCGACGACCGCGACCGCGATCACCGGTTTCGGCAGGGCCGGCAGCACGCCCTGTGCCGAGAGCGCGACCGGCACCTCGATCAGCCACGCGAAAAGATACGCGATGACGGCGAAGGCGATGAGCGGATACCGGGCGAGCAGGCCGCGAGGCGCCGCACGGGAGGATCGATCGAGCTTGCCGACGACAGCCATGGGATGACCTTTCCGCCCGCGACGGGCTCGCACCGATGCGCGTGGGTCGTACGCCGATCCTCAGTGTTCCACTCGGCGGGGTCGGGCGCCAGACACACCGTGAAGCTCGACGTCAGCCCTCCAGCAGGCGCTGGATCGCGGACTCCGGACTGATCGTCGTATCGAGCACGCGGCCCTGGGCGTAGCGGCCGAACACGCGCGGATCGATGTAGCTCGCCCGTGCCACCGCCGGAGTGTTGCCCAGCGCCGCGGCGGCCGCCTCGACGGCATCCCGTTCGGCCCGTTTACGCCGGGCGACGCCGTCCTGCACCCCCGCGGCGGCCAGGGCGCTCGCCGCCGCGATCGTGCCCCGGAGCGTGCGGAAGTCCTTCGCGGTGAAGACCGTGCCCGTCAGGGCGCGCACGTAGTCGTTGACCTCCCTCGCGGTCACCGCGACTCTTCGCCTCCCCCGGCGATACGCGAGCAGGGTCGCGCCCGCACCCGCGCCCTGCACGAGATCGGCGAGCACGGCCGAGAGCGTCGGATCCTCGATCTCGAGATGCATCCGCTGTCCGCTCTTGGCGGGGAAGGCGAGCGAGGTCGTAGAGCCGTCGATGCGCACGTCGCGACAGCGCAGCGTGGTGAGCCCTCTGCTGCCGTATCGCACCAGGTAGCGAGGAGAGCCGATGCGCGGAGCCGCGTCGTCCAGCAGCCGGAAGGCCACCGCGAGCACGCGCTCCCGGTCGGGCGCGCCGTCCTGTCCGAGCACGCGCGTCACCCTGGCCCGCGCGCTCGGCAGCCCCGCGGCCAGTGCCATGGCCCGGCGGAACTTCCTCCGGTCCCGGCGCCGGCGCCACTGCGGGTGGTACAGATACTGCCGCCGCCCTGCCGCGTCGAGACCCACGGCCTGGATATGCGCGCGCGGGTCCTGCGCGATCCAGACGTCCTCCCACGCGGGCGGGATCGCAAGGGAGCGGATCCGCTCGAGATCCTCGCCGGCGGCCGCGCGTCCCCGCGCATCCGTGTAGCGGAAGCCGGATCCCGACCGCTTCCGCCAATATCCCGGGTCGGCGCCGGGGCGCGCGCGGACCAGTCGCGCCCCCTCGGCCCTGCGCGTCATTCTCCGGCCGCGCGGCACGCGGAGCCGCCGTCGAATCGCCTGGTCATCCGCGTCCCCTCTCTCCACGACAGGCCCCGGTCGTGGTCACGATGACTCTGCCGGGCCGTCTGCGCTCCGGGAAGGGGCTGGTGGCCGGCCGCCGCTGTCGGCTACCATCCTTCGGCCCGGCGGAAGAGGATCCGTCGGGATCGGCCGTGAAGGATCCGCCTGCCCGCGTGCGGGGCCCGGTGGCTGCGGCTCAGCCGCGCAGCCGGGCCGCACGGGCGCGCAGATAGTCGCGCTCCGGGATCGAGAGGGTCGCCCTGGCCGCATCGAGGTACTCCTGGGCCGCCTCGGCCGTGCGCCCTGCGCGTTCCAGCAGGTGCGCGCGCACGGATGCGATACGACGACGGTCGCCGCGCACCCGCGGATCCACGATCCCGTCGATCACGGCGAGCCCCGACTCCGCGCCGTGCACCATCGCCTGCGCGACGGCGCGGTTGATCGTCGCGACGGGGTTGCCGGTCTCGAACTCGAGCAGGCGGTACAGGGCCAGGATCTGCGGCCAGTCCGTCGTCTCGGTGCTGGGCGCGTCGTCGTGCAGGGCCGCGATCGCGGCCTGGATCGCATACGGGCCGTGGCGGCCGGCGGCGAGCGCGGCGTCGAGGATCTCCGTGCCCTCGACGATCCTGTCCCGGTCCCACCGGCTGCGGTCCTGCTCGTCGAGCGGGATCAGCTCGCCACGAGCGCCGGTCCGCGCGGCGCGGCGCGCATCGGTGAGCAGCATCAGCGCGAGCAGGCCCGCGACCTCGACGTCGTCCGGGCGTTCGCGGTGCAGCATCCGGGCCAGGCGGATCGCCTCGTCGCTGAGCCGCACGTCGTTGACGTCGGCGCCTTCGCTGGCTGTGTGCCCCTCGGTGAACATGACGTAGAGCACGGCGAGCACCGGATCCAGGCGGTCGTCGGAGTCGGACGGCTCCGGGAAGACCGCCCCTGCGGCGCGGATCCGCGCCTTCGCCCTGCTGATCCGCTGCGCGATCGTCGCCTCGGGCAGAAGGTGCGCGCGGGCGATCTGCGCGGTCGAGAGGCCGGCGACCGCGCGCAGCGTGAGCGCCACCTGCGCCGGCATCGTGAGAGCGGGGTGGCAGCACAGCCGCAGCACCTCGACGCTGTCGTCCGCGTGCGCCGCTTCGGCCTCGGCGAGAGGCCGCCAGGCGTCGGCGTAGGCGTGCTCGCGCTCGCGGCGCTGGTGCTCGCTGCGGATCCGGTCGATCATGCGGCGTCGAGCTACGGTCAGCAACCAGCCCTTCGCATCCGCAGGGGCGCCCTCGGCCGGCCACTGCTGATGCGCAGCGAGGAGCGCCTCCTGCACCGCGTCCTCGCACAGGTCCAGCTGCGCGGCACCGTAGCGACGCAGCAGCGCGGCGAGGACCTGCGGCGCATTGCTGCGCCACAGGTCCTCGAAGCCGCGATCGGTCACACGTCGGTCCCGGCGGAGAACATCACAGGGCGGATCTCCAGGGCGAGGCCGTCGATCGCCGCGTCCGGGATCTGCCGGGCGAGCTCGACCGCACGTTCCTCGGACTCGACCTCGATCAGGTAGTACCCGCCCATGAACTCCTTGGTCTCGGCGAACGGACCGTCGACCACCTCAGGAGCGCCCCCGGCGCCGCGCACCACCTTCGACTGGCTCGGGTCGGCGAGGGCGACGGTCCCGAGCATCTCGCCCGATGCCGTGATGGTGTCCATGAAGGCCTGGTGGCCCTCTCCGATCGCCTGCATCTGCTCCGCGGTCAGCGCATCCAGCACGTCCTGGCGCACCTGCATGAGGATCATGTACTTCATGGTCGTTCTCCTTCTGTTCGTGGGGCGACTTCTCTTCGTCCGGGCGATCCGTTGTCCGCCTCGGTATGTGGTCGGAGCCGATGCTCAGTTCTCGACATCATTCTGCGCGCCGAACGCCGGGATGTGCCGGAGTCGCGCCGCGGTGACCCCCGCGAGCGCGAGCATCGCGACCGCGGCGACGACGGCTGCGACCTGCAGCGACGAGGTGAATGCCGCCCCCGCGACCGCGCGCACGGCGGGGTCGGCGACGCCGAGCGCCGCGTCGACCCCGGCCGACAGGGCGTGGCGGTCGGCGGCATCCAGTCCTGGCGCGCCCGCGACGAGGAAGCGGTATACGGCCGTCGTCAGGCTGCCGACCACGGCGATGCCGAGGGCGTAGCCGAACTGACCGCTCGCCTCCTGCGTGGACGCGGCGGACGACGCCTCCTCGACGGGCACGCTGCCGAGGATCACGTTCGTGCCGAGCGTGGGTACGGCCGACGTGCCGAAGCTCACCACGCTGAACCCGACGACGAGGGGCCAGGGTCCCGTTCCCGGCGTGATCTGCGCCATGAGCAGGAGCCCGGCAGCGGAGAGGGCGAGGCCGGCGGCGATGAGCAGGCCGGGCCGGATCCGCTTCGCGAGCAGCGGCATCGTGAGGAAGCCGGCGGCGCCGGTGAGCGCCGGTGGCACGGTGAGAAGGCCGGCCGCGAGCGGATCCGCCCCGGCGACCGCCTGGAAGTACTGGGTGTCGAGCATCATCAACGGGCCCGTGAGCATCGTCATGAGCAGCATCGTGATGAGCACGACGCACACCCCGCGGCGGCGGAACATCGCAAGGTCGAGCAGAGGGGCATGTCCGGCGCCGCGGGCGAGGGCGCGCTGACGCCGGAGGAACACGACGAGGAACACCGCCCCGATGATCAGGCTCGCGACCGCGACGACGGCATCGCCGGAGCGGGCCGCCTCCTTGATGCCGAAGACGATCGGCAGCACGGCCAGCAGGGACTGCGGCACGCTGACCGCATCGATGCCGCGTCCGGTGCGCCGAGCGCGCGGGGCGGAGACGTCCGCGACGAGCAGCGGGAACGCGATCAGCACGAGCGCCATGACGGGAACGGCGATGAGGAAGACCGCGCCCCACCACCACAGGCTCAGCGCGATCCCGCCGACCACCGGTCCGATGATCATCCCGCCCATCAGGCAGGTCATGAAGACGCCGATCGCGATCGCCCGCTGCCCGGAATCGGGGAACAGCCCGGTCAGCAGTCCGTAGAGCGACGGAGCGAGCGCGGCCGCACCGATCCCCATGACGGCCCTCGCGCCGATCAGCATCTCGGGCGAGAGGGCGAAGGCAGCGGCCAAAGACGCGAGGCCGAAGACCGTCGCCCCGAGCATCGCCATGCGCCGCCGGCCGAGCTGGTCGGCCAGTCCGCCGAACGCGATGAGCAGCCCCGCGAAGACGAAGCCGTATCCGTCCACGATCCAGAGCTGCTGGACGGCGTCCGCGTGCAGCTCCCGCGCGATGCTCGGCAGCGCCAGCAGCACCACGGAGGTGTCGATCGCGGTCATCAGCGCCGCGCCTGCGAGCACGGCGAGGCCGAGCCATTCCCGTGGTCCGGCCGAGGCGCGCGTGCGCGCCCCGGCTGACGTCTGCCCTGCGTCCTGCGTCCGTGCTTCGTCTGTGCGAGTCATGCCCTGTGGTCGGAGCGGACCGGCGGTTCTCGACAGGGACGACGGGCGAACAGCCGGGAGCGTCGCCGTGCCGGTGGCGCTACGCCCGCCGGCGGAAGATGCGCCCTGACACGGACGTCGGGTGGATGCGCACCCACCTGTCCTTCGGCTCCGGCGCCCACGGCATGACCCCGGTCTTCTCGGCGTCGAGCGTGTCCGCGTCCCGGTCGAACTCCTCGGCGACGCCCTTCACCATGACGCTGAAGGCTTCAGCTCCGTCGGTCCCGTCGATCTCGAACACGACTCGCTGCCGTATCGTCAGCTCGAGCAGCTTCGTGCCCGCAGACGTACGGAAGACGATCATCCCGTCGAGCACGGCATGGTTGATAGGGAAGACGTCGATCTCCTCCGCCGCCGCGACGGCGATGCGCCCGTACGGGGCCGCGTGGATCCGTTCCCAGCACTCGCTTTCGGTGAGAGACCGCGTCGGCTCCCTGCCCTCTTCGGTGTCCATGGCCCTATGCTGCCGGGCTCCGCTGCCTCGGTCAGGGTCCAAAGTCCCGTCGGGCAGGCGGCACGATCAGCCGTGAGCACGCCTCGGACCGCCGGAGGGCGCGGTGAAGCGTGCGGCGCGCCGCAATACGCGCCGCACACGGGGACGCGGTGGCACGACGACCGAGGGTCGCGCGCTCATCCGCCGGAAGTACCAGAGCTTGGCGAGTTCGACGAGCACCAGATAGACGATCAGCATCGCGACGAGCGCGAGGAAGAAGGGCGCCGGCAACGGTGTGAAGCCCAGCAGCCCGTTCGCCGGCGAATACGGCAGCCATGCTCCGACGGCGATCGCGGCGAACACGGTGATGGCCAGCACCGGAGCCGGACGGCTCCGCACGAACGGGACCCTGCGGGTACGGATCGCGAACACGATGAGGGTCTGGGTCGCTATCGATTCGATGAACCAGCCGGAGCGGAACTCGGGCGCGCCCGCGTGGAAGACGAACAGCATCAGCCCGAAGGTCGCGAAGTCGAAGAGAGACGAGATCGGCCCGAACAGCAGCATGAACCGGCGGACCGCGCCGATGTCCCAGTGCGAGGGCGCCCGCAACTGCTCGGGATCCACCCGGTCGGCGGGGATGACGAGTTGGCTGGTGTCGTAGAGGAGGTTGTTCAGGAGGATCTGCCCGGGGAGCATCGGCAGGAAGGGCAGGAAGATCGAAGCGGCGGATGCGCTGAACATGTTGCCGAAGTTGCTGGACGTGCCCATCATCACGTATTTGATCGTGTTGGCGAAGATACGCCGCCCTTCCGTGACGCCGTCGGCCAGCACGTCGAGATCCTTGTCGAGGAGCAGCACGTCCGCGGCATCCTTGGCGATGTCGACGGCGGAATCCACCGAGATCCCGATGTCGGCGCCGTGCAGCGCGAGAGCGTCGTTCACGCCGTCGCCGAGGAATCCCACCGCTCGGCCGCGATGCCGCAACGCCCTGATGATCCGAGCCTTCTGCTCGGGCGAGACCCGGGCGAAGATCGTGGTCCGCTCGGCCGCATCGATGAGCATCGCGTCATCCAGGGCGTCGACCTCCTCCCCGGTCAGCACCGCGGTCACGTCCATCCCCAAGTCGCCCCCGGTGCGGGCTGCGACCACCGCGCTGTCGCCTGTGCAGACTTTGACCGAGACGCCGAGATCCGCGAGCCTCTGCAAGGATGCGCGGGCGCCCGGCTTGACCGCATCGGAGAACACGAGGAAACCGCCCAGGATGAGGCCCTCATCGAGACCTGGGGTGAGGGCGACGGCCCCCGGGACGGCGCCGTGGGCGACGGCGACCACTCGGAGCCCCTCGCGATACAGCGCGTCCAACGCGGCGGTCGCGGTCGTCGGCACCGCCGCGCAGTGCGGCAGGATCGATTCGGCCGCGCCCTTCATGATCACCATCGGGTTCTGTTCGTCGCGCTGGACGAGCACAGTCATCGTGCGGTGTTCGTGGTCGAAGGGGATCGCATCGAGACGGTGCCACCCGCCGAGCGCCGCGCCGCCGGCCAGCCCCACCAAGAGCGCCGCGTCCAGGGCGTTCAGCCCCACGACGGAGAGCGAGCTCAGATCAGCCTCGGAGGCGAGCAAGCCCCATTCGACCAGCGGGGTCGCGGCATCGCCGTCGACCGGGACCGCGCGTTCGAAGGAGATCTCCCCGGTGGTCAATGTCCCGGTCTTGTCCGTGACGAGCAGGTCGAGATCGCCGAGATCCTCGATGCACACCATGCGCTTGACGAGCACGCGGCGTCGCGCCATCGCGCGCGATCCCGCCGCGAGACTCGTGCTGACGACCGCCGGCAAGAGCTGCGGAGTGATTCCGACCGCGATCGCCAACGAGAACAGCAGCGACTGGATCAGCGGCCGGCCGAGCGCCACCGCAATGACGAAGATCGTCGCAGTGAGAAAGATCGCCACGAGCAGCAGGAACGTCGAGAAGCGTCCGAGACCGCGCTGGAACTCGGTCTGCGGCTCCCGCGCAGCGAGCCCCGCGGCGATCCGCCCGAACTCGGCGCCAGGTCCTGTCGCCACGACCACTCCGGTCCCGGAACCCGCATGCACGACCGTCCCCATCAGCGCGCAACAGGTCAGATCCCCGACGCCGGTGCCCTGAGGCACCGAAGCCACTCTCTTGACGGCAGCCATCGCTTCGCCGGTGAGGATGCTCTCATCGCACTCGAGCCCCTCGGCATGCAGCAGACGCAGATCTGCGGGCACGACGGTTCCCACGGAGAGCACCACCACATCACCGACCACGAGCTCGGTGACATCCACCCGCTGAGCCGCACCGGACCGGCGCACGACGGCCGTGTGCCGCAGCCGGTCGTGCATCGCATCCGCCGCGCGTTCGGCACGGAACTCGTTGACGAAGCCGAGGCCGACGCTGAGCAGCAGGATCATGCCGATCACCACGGCGTCCGTGATGTCACCGAGGAAACCTGCGACGATCGCCGTCCCGAACAGCATCAGCACGATCGGGCTCCGAAGCTGCCTGCCCAGCACGCGCCAGGGACGGGCCCCTCGGCTGCGGATCGCATTCGGCCCCTGCCGCGCGAGCCGCTCCAGGGCGTCCGCCGTGCTCAGCCCGTGCTCGACCGATCGGAACTCGGTGAGCACCTGAGCGGGATCCTCAGCCGCGCACCGGCGCACCGCACTCTGCAAGGTCGAGGATCCGGCCGGAGCCGGTTGCAGGGAATTGCCGCCCCCGCCTGCGGTTCTCGTCGTCGCGTCCGGGGCCTGCTCAGCGGACACGACTCCAGCTCCACTCGGCCACTTCGGGGATGTCCTCACCGTGCTCGCGAGTGTAGGCGCGGGCGCGCAGCCGCGCGTCCTGCAAGTCCTGCCGCAGTGACGCGGAGCGCTGAGCGAGCCCCGGCACGCGGTCGATCGCGTCGATCGCCAGCTGGTAGCGATCGAGGTCGTTGAGCATGACCATGTCGAACGGCGTCGTGGTCGTGCCGTTCTCCTTGTAGCCGCGCACATGGAGGTTGTCGTGTCCGTGCCGCTTGTAGGCCAACCGATGGATGAGCCAGGGATAACCGTGATACGCGAAGATCACCGGCCGGTCGACGGTGAAGATCGCATCGAACTCCCGGTCGGACAGCCCGTGCGGATGCTCGCTCTCCGACTGCAGACGCATCAGGTCCACGACGTTGACCACGCGCACCCGCAGCTCCGGCAGCGCGTCGCGCAGAATCTGGGCTGCGGCGAGCACCTCGAGCGACGGAACGTCGCCGGCGGCCGCCAGCACGACATCCGGATCCTGCCCCGTGACCTCGGTACCCGCCCATTCCAGGATCCCGAGGCCGCGCGTGCAGTGATGCACGGCCTCCTCCATCGTGAGCCAGTTCGCGGCGGGCTGCTTCCCCGCGACGACGACGTTGACATAGTCCACCGAGCGCAGGCAATGATCGTAGGTGGACAGCAGCGTGTTGGCGTCGAACGGGAGGTAGACCCGCACCACCTCGGCGCTCTTGTTCACGACGTGATCGATGAATCCCGGATCCTGATGGCTGAACCCGTTGTGATCCTGCCGCCAGACGTGGCTCGTGAGCAGGTAGTTCAGGCTGGATATCGGACGCCGCCAAGGGATCTCGCGCGCCACCTTGAGCCACTTCGCGTGCTGGTTGAACATCGAGTCGACGATGTGGATGAACGCCTCGTAGCAGGTGAACAGACCGTGCCGCCCGGTGAGCAGATACCCTTCGAGCCAGCCCTCGCACTGATGCTCACTGAGCATCTCCATGACCCGTCCGACGCGGGCGAGGTGGTCGTCCGTCGGCAGGATCTGCGCGACCCACTGCTTCTGCGTGGCCTCGTATACCGCCGGAGCGAGACGGTTGGAGGCGGTTTCGTCGGGACCGAAGATCCGGAACGTGGAGGGGTTGCGCCGGATGGCCTCCGCGAGCCACGTGCCGAGCACTCTGGTCGCTTCGGCGCTCGTGGACCCGGGCGAGGGGACGTCCACGGCGAACTCCCGGAAGTCCGGCAGCGACAACGGTGCACGGAGAAGGCCACCGTTCGCGACCGGGTTGGCGCTCATCCGATGCTCGCCGTCCGGGGCGAGCCGTGTGATGAGCGCGACCGGTGCGCCGTCCTCGTCGAAGAGCTCCTCAGGACGGTATCGGCGCATCCAGTCCTCGAGGATCCTGAGGTGCTCCGGGGTGTCCCTGGCGCTCGCGAGCGGCACCTGATGAGCGCGATAGGTCCCTTCCACGAGCACGCCGTCGACCTCGTGCGGCCCGGTCCAGCCCTTGGGCGTGCGAAGGATGATCATCGGCCACTCCGGCGTCGCCATCACCGGGTCATCCGAGCGATACCGGCCCGCTCGCGCCTCCGTGCGGATGCGGGCGATCTCGTCGAACACCTCCTCGAGCAGGGCGGAGAAACGACGGTGGACGCTGATCGGATCCTCATCGTCGAACCCGCCCGTGAACACGTACGGTGCGTACCCGTAGCCCCGGAACAGTTCGACCAGTCGTCTCTCCGGGATGCGTGCGAGGACGGTCGGGTTCGCGATCTTGTAGCCGTTCAGATGCAGGATCGGCAGGACCGTGCCGTCCTGCACGGGATCGAGGAACTTGTTCGAGTGCCAGCCCGTCGCCGCGGGTCCGGTCTCCGCCTCGCCGTCGCCCACGACGCAGGTCACCACCAGGTCGGGATTGTCGAAGGCCGCGCCGAACGCGTGGCTGAGCGAGTAGCCCAGCTCGCCGCCTTCGTGGATGGACCCCGGCGTCTCCGGAGCGACGTGGCTCGGGATCCCGCCGGGGAAGGAGAACTGACGAAACAGCGCGCGCACTCCGTTCTCGTCCCGGGAGATGCGCGGGTAGACCTCGGAGTACGTGCCGTCCAGGTAGGTGTTCGCGACCATTCCCGGACCGCCGTGGCCCGGGCCGGTGACGAAGATCGAGCTCAGCTCGCGGTCTCGGATGACCCGGTTGAGATGCGCGTACAGGAAGTTCAGCCCCGGGGTCGTGCCCCAGTGACCGAGCAGTCGCGGCTTCACATCCTCCGCTGTGAGCGGTCGGCGCAGCAGCGGGTCGTTCTGCAGGTAGATCTGGCCGACGCTGAGGTAGTTCGCCGCGCGCCACCAGGCGTCGATGCTGGCAAGATCCGAGTCGGGGACGCCGCCCTCCGGCGTCGAGGGGTGCTCCGTCGGGTGCGTCTCGATCATGGTTGCAGCCTCGTCCTCTCACTGTCGTCGTTCCGGGCCATTGGTCCCTCGATCGGAGCCTGCGAAGCGATGGCGCGCTCCGGAGTCAGCGGGCCGCGCAGCGCCCGCAGCGCGTACAGGATCGTGGCGAGATCCACGAGCTCCTGCACCAGGGCACCCGCGACGGCGGGGATCACGCCGGTCATGGCGACGATCATGAGCGCGATGCTCAGCGCGATCCCGATCCAGATCGCGGTCAGCGCGACCCGCACGGTGTGCCGACCGATCTGGACCGCGTGCACGACCTTCGCCAGGGAGTCCACGAGGATGACGGCGTCGGCGGCCTCGCCCGCGGCGGTCGCGCCCTTCGCGCCCATCGCGATCCCCACATCGGACGCGGCGAGCACCGGGGCGTCGTTCACGCCGTCACCGATCATCATGAGAGGGCGCGGCTGCAGGTCGCGAGCGAGGCGCACCTTGTCGTCGGGCAGGAGCTCGGCGTGCACCTGGGTGATGCCGACCGTCTCCGCGATCGGATCCGCCGTCGCCGCCGTGTCGCCGGTCAGCATCACGATCTGCTCCACACCGTGATCGTGGAGCCAGGCCACGACGCCCGGCGACTCGGGGCGCGGCGCGTCGGCCAGCACCAAGGCTCCGGCGTAACGCCCGTCGATCGCGACGTAGGCCGCGGCCTGCCCCGCAGCGAGGTCGGTGCGCGCGAACTCCGGCACGAGCGAGGCGATGTACGCGGGCTTGCCCACGACCACCGTGCGCCCTCCGATGCGCGCCATCACGCCGTTGGTCGCGACCTCGCTCGCATCCTCGGCCGTCTCCGGCGAGAGACCGCGCTCGCGGGCCGCCGCACGGATCCCGGCCGCGAGGGCGTGCGAGGAATACTGCTCCGCCGAGGCGGCATGGCCCAGCACCTCCTCCGCCGTGAACCCGGCCGCGGGCCGGACATCCACGAGAGCCGGCTTGCCGCGGGTGAGCGTGCCGGTCTTGTCGAACGCTGCCGAGCGCACCCGGGAGAGCGTTTCGATGACCGCGCCGCCCTTGAGCACGATCCCGTCCTTCGCCGACCGCGACAGGCCGCCGAGGAACGCGACGGGCGCGGCGATCAGAAGTGGGCACGGCGTCGCCAGCACCAGCACCTCGGCGAACCTCACGGCCTCGCCGGAGAGCGCCCAGGCGAGGCCGCCGAGCAGCAGCGACACCACCGTGAACGGAATCGCGAACCGGTCGGCCAGCCGCACGACGGGCGCGCGCGAGTCCTGCGCCTGCCGTACGAGCGCGAGGATCTGCTGGTACTGGCTATCGGCACTGCGTCGCACCGCCCTCGCCCGCGCGATGTGGGTGCCGTTGACGGCGCCGGAGAGCACCGTCTCGCCGGCACTGCGTGTCACCGGCAGGCTCTCGCCCGTGAGCGAGGACTCGTCGAAGGAGACCTCCTCGGTCAGCAGCTCGCAGTCCACGGGCACGATCTCAGAGGGACGGATCAGCAGGACGTCGCCGATTCCGACCGCGTCGACGGGCACATCCCGGACGAGCTCGCCGTCCCCCTCTCCCTCGGTCGTGACGACGTGCGCAGTCTGCGGCGAGCGCTCCAGCAGCGCGGTCAGCTCGCGCTTGGCCCGGCGTGCCGCGAAGTCCTCGAGAGCCTCTCCCCCGGACAGCATCAGCACGATGATCAGGGAGGCGACGTACTCGCCGACTGCGAGCGTCGCCACCATCGCGACGATCGCGAGGACATCCAGCCCGAACCGGCCGCGCAGCATCTCGCGGATCATCTGGATGAGGGTCCAGACCACGAAGGCGCCGACCACGATCGACGCGAGCCATCGCGCGATGACGTGCTGAGAGGTCGCATCGAGCACGAGAATCACGATGAGGGTGACGAGGGCGATCGGGATCGCGGGCTGCCGTCTCACCGTCTTCAGCACTGCCATGTCGTCGAGCTCTCCCTCTCCGGTGGCTCGTGAGCCGTCTGTGCCTCCACCCTTCCGCCCAGTTGTCGCCCCCGCAAGTGACTTTCGTCCTGCGTGCCGCATCGGACACGGAGAAGGGTGAGGGCATGAACACCACTGCGAATGCTCCGATCCTCGTCGGCGTCGACGGCTCCGCCGCTTCGCTCGACGCTCTCCGTTACGCCGCGAAGATCGCGGCCGCGCTCGGGGCGCCCCTGCGAGCGATCACCACGTGGGACTTCCCTGCCCTCGTCGACCTCTATCCGAGCGTGGGCTGGAAACCGGACGAGGATGCGGCGGATCTCCTGGACGCCGCAATCAAGGACGTGTTCGCCGGAGATCCGCCGGCCGCTTTCTCGGCCGCGGTCGTGGCGGGCCCCGCCGCGCCCGTGCTGATCAAGGAGAGCCATGGCGCCGAGATGCTCGTGCTCGGCAGCCGCGGACGAGGAGGCTTCACCGGCCTGCTCCTCGGTTCGGTGAGCGCGACCTGTGCAACGCATGCACACTGCCCTGTTCTCGTCGTGCGGCACGAGCCCCACGAGGAGTGAGGAACAGGTTGCCGCGGCGCATACGGCGGCATGCCGGGCGGACTCGATATCGGAGACGACACCCCCGAGGGTTTCTGCACGGTCCGCGTCCTCCGTCGGCGCCCCTCGCTCGCGTTCGCGAAGTTCGGGGGCGTGCTGGGCTCAACGGTGCTGCAGTCGTCCGGCCAGCTCCAGCGCCCATCGTCGGGCGCGCTCCCGCTCACTGTCGGACAGCGGACCTTCGTAGCCGTGCACGCACGCCGAAGGTCTCAGGGCTCGCAAGCAGACGGAACCCGAGGGCGGTCAGTTGCCGCATTGTCTTCTTCGCAGCGGAACCCGGCAGCCGAGGCGCCATCACGCGAGTGTCAAAGGTGGCGACGGCGACATGTCGGCTCGGCGATGGCAGGGCCGCGATCCATTCGCGGATCCCACATAGAGGGATCCGCGTCGCGCCCTGCTCTCTCGCCGCGCCGCGTGTGGCCGACGTGGGCAAGGTGAAGGCATGAGTGGGTGTGCCGACGATCGGGAGATCGACGTTCGACGTTCGACGTTCGACGTTCGACGTTCGACGTTCGACGGCACGGTACCGGGCGCCGAGTCGGCGTCCGCGACCTCCACCTCGCCGCCGGTGCGATGAAGAACTTCTCCCAGACCTGCCCCGATCTCGCGAGCAAGGCGTGGGAAGGCGGGGCACCGACGCCGAATCAGTCCAGAATCGCCTGCAGGCGTGCGCCCGCAAGTGACTTTCGTCCCGTCCCCCGCGGCGCTCGCGGAGAAAGGTGAGGACATGAATACCACTGCGAACGCCCCGATCCTCGTCGGCGTCGACGGCTCCGATTCCTCGCTCGACGCCCTTCGTTACGCGGCCAGGTTGTCAGGCGCCCTTGGGCTCCCGATCCGCGTCGTCATGACGTGGGACTACGCCGCCCTGATCGACCTGTACCCGACGCCTGATCGGTCTCCCGACAAGGAGACGGCAGTGCTTCTCGACGCTGCGATCAAGGACGTGTTCGGCGACGCCCCGCCGGCGGATCTGGCCGCCGCCGTCATCGCGGGTCCGGCTCCCTCCGTGCTGATCGATGAGAGTCGCCGTGCGGAGATGCTCGTGATCGGCAGCCGCGGTCGGGGCGGATTCGCCGGTCTCCTGCTCGGATCGGTCAGCTCAACCTGCGCGACGCACGCGCACTGCCCTGTCCTCATCGTGCGGCACCAGAAGCACGAGGGCTGAGCCGCAGCGCGATCGTCGCCTACGGCTCTCGGCGGCGGCCGCGCTCGATCTCGAACACCGCAGCCTGAGTGCGGTGATCCAGGCCGAGCTTGCTGAGCAGTCCCGAGACGTAGTTCTTGACCGTCTTCTCCGCCAGTCCCAGTCGTTCGCCGATCTGCCGGTTGGTGAGTCCATCGGAGATCAGCGCGAGGATCTGCCGCTCGCGCAGGCCCAGAGAGCCGAAACGGGGGTCCTCACCGGGCGCGTCGCGCAACCGCTGCATAGCGTTGCGCTCCGCGCCCGGATGCAGGAGTCTTTTGCCCGCCCCGACGTCGCGGATCGCCCCGACAAGCTCCGCGCCGCGGACGCTCTTCAGCAGGTATCCGGCTGCGCCGGCCACGACCGCGGCGAACATCGCGTCATCATCGTCGTAGGCCGTGAGGATGAGACACTGCACCTGGGGGTGATCCTGTCGAATCTGCCGGCACAGATCGATGCCGTTCCCGTCCGGGAGCCTGACATCGAGCACGGCCACGTCGGGTCGGGTCGCGGCGATCCGTGCCAGCGCATCATGGGTGGTGRCTGCCTCGCCGATCACCGTCAGATCGGACTGGCCGTTGATCACCCCCGCAAGCCCCTGGCGGACGATCTCGTGATCGTCGACGATGAACACAGTGCTCATCCGGACTCCCTCCCGTTCCGCTCATCATGCCCCAGAGGCATGGAGACCCGCAGGGGCGAAGGTCCCGCGCCGACCATAGACTGCCATGTATCAGGGACAGAGGCGCCATGGACGACGATCCGCTCACATTCCCCGATGTTCCTCGGCTGGAGCTCGAGAAAACCATCGCGGAGCTGATGGCCCGCGCCCAGCAGGTACTCACCGCGCAGGGGCGTCTGCGCAGCCTGCTCGGCGCCACCCGTGCCGTGAGCGAGGACTTGGACCTCGACACGGTGCTGCGACGCATCATCAGCGCGGCCATCGAGCTCGTCGGTGCCCGGTACGGCGCGCTCGGGGTGATCGATGAGGACGGTCTCCTTGAGCGCTTCATCCATCAGGGAATCGCCCCCGAAGTGGTCGATGAGATCGGTGCCCCTCCGCGAGGGCACGGGCTGCTCGGTGCCGTGATCGAGGCCGGCGAGACGATCCGGATCCCGCGCATCGCCGACGATCCGCGCTCGGTCGGCTTCCCGGATCATCATCCGCCCATGGATGCTTTCCTGGGGGTGCCGATCCGGGTGCGGGATCAGACCTTCGGCAATCTCTACCTGACGGACTCCGACAAGCAGACCTTCTCGGACGAGGATCAGGAGATCATCGAAGCGCTCGCAACCACGGCGGGGGTGGCGATCGAGAATGCTCGGCTCTTCGCGGAGACGCGACGACGGGAGCGTCTCGGCACCGCACTGTCGGAGATCACCGCTGCCCTGCTGTCGCCCGACTCCGTGGACGTCCTGGGAATCGTGGCGGACCGGGTGACTTCGATCATCCCCACGGATCTGGTCACGATCATCACTCCGGACGAAGACGATCTGCTGCGCATCGACGTCGCGCGCGGGGCAGGAGCGAAGGCCCTGGAGGGCACGCATTACCCGGCGGCCGACGCGCTCGTCACCGTCGCCATCGCCGAAGAACGGCCGGTCGTCGGCCGTCTCCCCGACCCGGTCGATGTCGTGCTGCGCCCGTTCGGCTTCACAGTGGCCGTGCCACTCATCACTGCAGGGGACGCCGTAGGCGCCTTGTGCGTGTCACGCAGCGGAAGCACCTTCACGCGCACGGAACTGCAAACGATCGCAGACTTCGCTTCGCAGGCGGGAATCGCCATCTCACTGGCTCGCGCCCGCGAGCAGCGCCAGATCCTCGACATCATCGAGGACCGCGGCCGCATTGCGCGCGACCTGCACGACCACGTGATCCAGCGACTGTTCGCCACGGCGCTCGGCTTGCAGGGGCTGGCGGCAGTGCATACTCCAATCGGCGCCGACCTCGATCGCCACATCGAGGAGCTCGACGGAGCGATCTCCGACATCCGCACGGCGATCTTCGCCCTTCGCGCCCACGACGGCGCGAACAGCGGTCTTCGGCGCCGCCTGCTCGGGATCGTCTCCGACTATGCACCGCGGCCGCGGATCTCCTTCACCGGACCGGTGGACCTCGTCGTCACCGGCGATCTCGCCGATGACCTCGTCGCGGTCGTGCGCGAGTCGCTCGCGAACGTCACCCGACACGCGCGGGCCTCGATCGCGCTCGTGGACGTCCGGCTCACAGAGACCGAGGTGACGGCAACGATCGAGGATGACGGCGTCGGGCTGCCCGCGGAACTGACCCGGAGTGGCACCGCCAATCTTGCCGCCCGTGCTGCCGCCCGCGCCGGCGAGTACGTCATCGAGCGCCGGCCAGAGGGCGGCACTCGCGTCCACTGGAGCGTTCCCCTCCAGGAATAAGCAGGACCACCGGCTCGGCGGCGTGCCGACCCGCGTGACGAAAGTCCCATTCCGCACGTCGCAGCGGGTGTTGTGTCATCTCCATGAGCGCGACACTGACCTTCCTTGGGGCGACCGACACCGTCACCGGATCCCGCTACCTGATCGAGACGGGGAAGAGCAGGATCCTCGTCGACTGCGGCCTCTTCCAGGGCTACAAGACGCTGCGCGAACGAAACTGGGCACCGTTCCCGATCGACCCAAAGAGCATTGACGCCATCGTCGTCACGCACGCTCACCTCGACCACACCGGTTACCTGCCGGCACTCGTGCGCGACGGCTTCCGCGGCGCGATCCACTGCACCGTCGGCACGGCGGAGCTCAGCACGCTCGTCCTTCCGGATAGCGGGAGGCTGATGGAGGAGCAGGCCTCGTTCGCGGAGCGCCGGCACAGCTCGAAGCACGCACACCCGCGGCCGCTCTACACCGAACGCGACGCGATGACGGCGCTCGATCACTTCGAGCCGCACCCGTTCGACGTCTCCTTCGAGACCGGCGACATCCAAGTCTCGCTCGTCCCCGCCGGACACATCCTGGGTGCGGCGCAGGCGCGCCTCGACGTGGACGGCACCCGCGTGCACTTCACCGGCGATCTTGGCCGTGCCGACGACCCGCTGATGCGTGCGCCCCGCGACCTCGAAGCGACGGACGTGCTCGTCTCCGAGTCAACGTACGGTGATCGCGCACACCCGGCCGAGGATCCAGAGACGGCGCTCGCCGACATCATCAACCGGGTATGCCGGCGCGGTGGGGTCGTGCTGATGCCGGCCTTCGCGATCGGCCGTGCAGAGACACTACTGCTGCACCTCAGCCGTCTGCGCACCGCCGGAAGAATCCCAGACGTGCCGCTGTTCCTGAACAGCCCCATGGCGGTGAGCGGTGCCGAGATGTACGCCCGGCATCCTGAGGAGCACCGCATCCCCGCCGACGAATTCCATCGCATGTACGAGGACGCGACGCTGGTCCGCAGCGTCGAGGAATCCAAGGCGCTCAACAGCCGCGGAGGTCCGGCGATCATCATCTCCGCGAGCGGCATGCTCGAGGGCGGACGGATCCTGCACCACCTCGCCTCCTACGGGCCGGATCCGCGCAATGCGATCGTGCTGACAGGCTTCCAGGCCGGCGGCACGCGCGGGGATGCGCTGCAGCGCGGTGAGCGCACCCTGCGGATCTACGGGCAGGATGTGCCGATCCTCGCCGAGGTCCACTCGCTGGAAATGCTCTCCGCACATGCCGACGCCGGACAGATCCTCGACTGGATGCGCACCGCTCCGCAGGCGCCCGCGCAAGTGTTCCTCACGCATGGCGAGCCGGGCTCCTCCGACGCCTTGCGCAGCCGGATTCGTCGTGAACTCGACTGGAGCGTCCGGGTGCCGCATCTGGGGGACTCCGTCGCACTGGACGCGTTCCGGCATGTGGCCTCCGACGATGCGGCCCCCGACTCTCGCCCGTCTGCGGCAGTCTCCGCCCCGGCCGCCGCGGCTGATCCGACGAACCCGATCGCGGGAGTGTCGGCGGTTCCGGAGCCCGCGCCGACGGACTCCCAGACTCCGTCCGCGACGATGCGCGCAGCCGTGGTCTCGTCGTTCACCGAGCCCATCGCGGTGCAGGACGTGCCCGTCCCGGTCCCGGGTCCAGGACAGGTGCTCGTGCGCATCGAGACGAGCGGCCTGTGCCACACCGACATCCACGCCGCGCGCGGCGACTGGCCCGTGAAGCCGGCGCTGCCGTTCATCCCGGGACACGAGGGAATCGGCCGCGTCGACGGCCTCGGCGAGGGGGTCTCCGTACCCGCTGTCGGCACGCGCGTGGCGTTGGCCTGGCTCGGCTCGGCCTGCGGATCCTGCCGTTACTGCGCGAGCGGCCGCGAGAACCTCTGTCTGGCGCAGAAGAACACCGGGTATGCGGTGAACGGCGCGCACGCCGAGTACGCGGTGATCGACGCGCGGTTCGCCGTCCCCGTGCCGGAGTCGCTCGCCTCGCTCGACGCCGCTCCGCTGACCTGCGCCGGCGTGACGACCTACGCCGCGGTCAAGGCCGCCCACGTGACGCCGTCCGAGCGGGTCGCCGTCTTCGGGATCGGCGGCCTCGGGCACCTGGCGATCCAGTACGCGCGCCTGGTCGGGGCCGAGGTCATCGCCGTGGATGTGAGCGATGACAAGCTCAAACTCGCCACGATGCTCGGCGCAGACCACGTCGTCAACGCCGCGAAGACGGATCCGGTCGAGGCGATAAAAGCGCTCGGCGGCGCGGACGCCTGCATCGTGCTCGCCGTCGCGCCCGCAGTGTTCGATCAGTCCTATCGGGCCCTCGCCCGCGGCGGCCGACTCGTGCTCGTCTCGCTGCCCAAGGACGGCACCCTGACGTTCCCGATCTTCGACACGGTGCTGAACGGCATCGAGATCATCGGTTCCATCGTCGGGACGCGAGAGGACCTCGCCGAGGTGTTCCGGCTGCATGCGCTCGGTCGCACGACGGTCGTCGCCCAGACCAGGGATCTGTCCTCGGTCGCCGAGTCGATGCAGGAGGTGCTCGATGGCACCGTGCCGGCCCGGCTCGTGTTCGACTTCGACGTCGAGACCTCCGATTGACCCGATACCGGATCCGGTCGCGCCCTGCGACGCGGATCCGGGTGACTTTCGTCCTGCCGCCGGTTTGCTACCCGGAGAACCCTGGATTCATGGAGAACAACGAGAACAAGCGCATCGTCGTCGGCGTCGACGGCTCCGATTCATCGATCGCCGCACTCCGCTATGCCGTCCGGATCGCGGATGCCATCGACGCTCCGCTCGAAGCCGTGACCACCTGGTATTACTCCTCGCTCTCGGGCGCGCGGCTCGTGATGGAGTGGACTCCCGAGCAGGATGCGACAGACACCTTGGCGACGGCCATCGACCGCGCGTTCGGCACGAATCCGCCGGACCGCCTGGTCCGGACGGTGGCCGGAGGCCCCCCAGCGCGCACCCTGATCGAGATGAGCAGGACGTGCGAGATGCTCGTGCTCGGCAACCGGGGCCACGGCGGGTTCGCAGGACTCCTGCTGGGCTCGGTGAGCGCCGCCTGCGTGCGGCACGCGCACGCACCGGTGCTGGTGGTCCGCCCTCGCGAGATTCACGCCGAGGCCTGATCATGATGTACGGCTATGACGACCTCGGGGCCACGTGGTCAGTCCTATGGCTGATGTTCGGCATCGTGGCTTTCGCCGCCTACCTCTTCGCGCTCTTCGCGGTGGTCGCGGACCTTTTCCGCGACCACTCGCTCGGAGGCGTCGCGAAGGCGCTGTGGGTGATCGCCCTCGTCTTCCTCCCGCTGCTCGCCCTGCTCACGTACCTGATCGCCCGTGGCCCCGGAATGCAGAGGCGCACAAACCTCGAAGCCGAGCGGATGTGGCGCACCACCGACGACTTCCTTCGCCGGATGCCGGTCGCCAGCACCCCGTCCGAGGAGATCGCACGTGCCAAGGCGCTCCGCGACGACGGCACGATCACCGACGGCGAGTTCGACGTGCTCAAGGCGAGAGCACTTTCCTTCCCACCACCCGCTTCGGCCGCGAACACGTGGGCGGAACACCCGTAGTGCATCGCGGCGCCGGCCTCACTCCGCCCCGCCCGGCAACATCGCGCGCAGCGCCCCCTCAAGCGCCACAGGCGCAGCCGCGCCTCCGGTCGGCGCCGTGACGAAGAAGGCGCGCCGCTCGAAATCCGGAGTCGGCGATCTCGCCCGTCACTACGGGATACATCTCCTGGTGGTGACTCCGGTGCGGATGCTCAAGGGAGGCGCGGTTCTTGCCCCGCGTCCTTGACGAGGCGATCGCCGACCTTCAGCTCTTTCCACAGGGCTCGGTCGAGGCGGAGCCTCTCCACCCGTCCGTCGTCCGTCTCGACGGTGACCTGCCGGTAGAAGTTGGAGCCGTCCAGCAGCTTTCGCGACTTCTCGGTGACCGTGCCGCTCCAGACATCGTCATCGTGCATGTTCTCTCTCCATTTCTCTGATTCTCGGAAGCGCGGTGCCCGGGCGGCACCACCCTTCGGTCCGCTTCGCCGCGTGTCAGCGCCGGTAATGCAGCAGGAGGCAGCCGCCCGATCGCTCGGCGCTGATGAGCGAGAAGCGCTGCAGTCCCGCAGTCCCGTCGAGCAGTGGTTTTCCGCCACCCGCGAGGCTCGGCGCCACGACCAGCCGCAGCTGATCGACGAGCTCCGCGGCCAGCAGCGCGCGGGCGATCGACAGGCTGCCGTGGACGCCGATGTCGGATCCTGCCTCTGCTTTCAGCGCGGTCGCATAGGGAACCAGCGCGTCGCGGACCTGGCTCGAGCGCGCCCATTCGAGCGCGAGGGGCGATGAGGTGAAGATCCGCTTGTCGACGCCGTTGATGAAGTCGGCGAACGGCTGCATCGTCGATGTCGGCCAGTAGGGGGCCCATTTCTCATACGTCGTCCGGCCGAGCAGCACGGTATCCTGCGTCGCGATGGTCGCACCGAGAAAGTCGGCCAGACGCCCGTCGGCATCGCCGAACCACTCGCCCTCACCCGGGTCGTCCGCGAATCCGTCGAGCGACATCAGCTCGTACAGCACGATCTGCCGCTGGCCCTGCACATTGATGCTCATAGCCCCAGGATGTCCCCGTGCGGGCACCCGCGACAGTGCCGCCGTCACCGTTGCGGCGTGCATTCTGCACGGGTCGCGGTCATCCGAGCCAGCCGTGCTCCTCGGCGATGATCGCGGCATACGTGCGATTGCGGGCCCCGACCTTCTCGGTGGCGGCCGCGAGATAGT
The DNA here is from genome assembly GCF_056397105.1 of Microbacterium sp. 05N427. Classification (NCBI taxonomy): domain Bacteria; kingdom Bacillati; phylum Actinomycetota; class Actinomycetes; order Micrococcales; family Microbacteriaceae; genus Microbacterium; species Microbacterium sp. 05N427. Next base: position 227,532 of record NZ_JBFTMT010000010.1, on the reverse strand, counting down.
TGCGGACGGTGCCGTACGACAGGAAGAGCTGAGCGGCGATGTCGCGCGGATCGAGCCCGCGTGCGTGAAGCCGGAGCACCTCGACCTCGCGTGCGGTGAGCGGATTCGGGTCTGCCTCGAGCGCGGTCAGGGCGAGTTCCGGGTCGACGGCGCGGCCGCCGGCCGCCAAGGACCTGATCGCGGCGGCGAGTTCTCCGGCGGTCACGTCCTTCGGCAGGAATCCGGACACGCGTGCGGTGAGCGCCGCGCGAAGGTTGGCCGGCTGCGTGTGGGCGGTGAGGATGAGAACGCGACAGGCCGGCAGCTGCTCGGCCAGGAGCGCCGCAGCCCGGATGCCGTCGATACCGGGCAGATCGAGATCGAGGACCGCGACGTCCGGCGGGTCCTCGAGTGCCGCGGGCAGGATCCGATCGCCCGCCGCGATGGCGGAGACGACGTGGATGTCGTCCTCAAGGCTCAGCACCGCCACGAGCGTGTCGCGGAGGATCGTCGAGTCCTCAGCGATGAGCACCCGGATCATGATGAGCCTCCTGGGGGATTCTTCGTCAGAGGGACGACGGCTGTGAACTCGAACGATTCTCCTCCCGAGATCACGCGGACCGTGCCGTCGAACGCGGCGACACGGGTTCGTATGTTGCGCAGCCCTGTCCCTTCCGTCGAACGGCCGGACGGCAGTGGACGATCGTTGCGGACCGTGAGGGCGGCCGCGGCAGCGTCGAGGGTGATCCGGATCGTGCAGAGGCGCGCATCGCTGTGCCGCAGCACGTTGGTGACAGCCTCGCGGAGCACTGTGCCCAGCAAGGCGTCCAGCGGTTCCGGAACCGCCAAGGGGTCGTGCTCGACGAGCACCTCGACGCCTGCCGCCCTGAGCGCCTCGCCCGCGGCATCGAGCTCCGGGATCACGCCGATATTCAGGTCTCCGAGCGCGACGGCGGCCGCGTCAGCCTGCACGTTCTGCCCGAGCCGCAGGATCTGCACGGTCTCCCGGCGCGCACGCACGGGATCCATCCGGATTAGCGCCTGCGCGAGGTCGCTCTTCAACGCGATCGTGGACAGCGCCAGACCGAGAGCGTCATGCGCGTCCCGAGCGATCCGGATCCGCTCCTGCTCCGCTCTCGCGGCCACGAGCTGGGCGCCTGCGTGCTCCAGGCGCGCAGCGACGTCAGGAAGTCGGGCGAGGACGTACAGCAGCAGACCGGTGTATGCCATCGTGGCCGCCGCGTACAACGCCCACGACACCACGCCCGTACGCGCGAGATCCTCGGAGCCCGCCACCACCAGCAAGGGAAGGGCGGCGATCGTCCCTCCGAAGACGACCCAGCGCGCCGGCCCCCTCAGCAGCAGCAGCAGCGCGCTGGCGCCGACGAACGCGAGGAAGAGGCCGCTCGCCGCCCCGAAGACCGGGTAGAGCGCGAAGCACGATGCGATCTCCAGCAGAAAGGTCCACCGCCAGCCCGCCGGACGTCGCGTCGGGGTCGCGGTCGCGTGTCGGAGTTGAACCGCCACTGCCGAGACGGCGATGACAACGCTCGCGATCGCCATCCCTGCCGTCGCCGTCCCCGTCCGGATCGCGGCGACCACGGTGTTCGCGAGGAACTGCACCGCGTACAGCACCGTCACGGTGGTCGCGATGCGCGCCGCCGTGCGCGAGGACAGTCCGGAAGGGCCCGTGCGCGGGGCCTCCAGGCCGGCGGGCGATGTCGCGATCGTGCGTGCGGAGACCGCCGCTTCACGGGCGAGTCTCCCGACCGCCGCATACGCCGGCCCCGCGTCCTGAGGCGTCTGCGCGCGAAGCGCCGAGATCGCCTCGGTGCGCAGTCCATCGAGGCGATCGGCGATCGATGTCCGCAGCTCCCGCGACGCCGCCGCGCGCTCGCGTTCGGCTGCGGCGTCCGACAGAAGCTCCGCCGTCGTCTCGAGGCGGTCCACCAGGATCGCTGCGGTCGCCATCCCGTACAGCCCCAGGCTCGTGCTGAGGAACGCGACGGCGACCCAGATCACGCTGGCCGCGACGGGCATGTAGGGCAGGCTGACCGCCGCCCAGACGGTCGCTTCCGCGACGGCGAGCACGCCGAACAACCACCATCGCAGCGGCGCGGCGACGACCAGCAGCACCAGCGCACCGAGCAGGCCGTCCACTCCGCCGACCCAGCGCGGACCGAAGATGACCAGACCCGACGCGCACACCAGTACCTGCCCGGCGAGCAGCGCCCACGGCGCCCGACGCCAGGGCCCGCGCCCTCTGCCGGTCAGCCACCAGACGGGCAACACGAAGCAGGTCAGGACCCACGGCAGATACTCCGGCCCGGGGTGCGGATTGCCGTCCATCAGCTTCGACACGAGCAGACAGGCGACGTACGCCCACAATGCGACCCGCACTCCACGCCCCGACCGGGGATCGATCAGCGACGTCACGGCCCGTGTCTCGCTCATGACGATGTCGCCCTCTCTGGCCGCGCGGGGAGCTCCCCCTGGCTCCACCCTGCTCCGGCTCCGGAGAGGTTGCAAGCAACGCCGTCCCGGCGCAGCGAAGACCGCTCGTCCTGCTCCTAGATCATGCCGTCGGCCTGCTCGGCGGGCAGGTCAGGCTCCCGGATCCGCGGCGCGCGCCCTCGCCACGACGATGCCGCGCTGCGACGTGGGGAACCGCTGCAGCATCGCCCGCAGCTCGGCGGCGCCGACGTCGGCGCCGAAGGCCTCCGCGCCGGGCTCCAGCATGATGCCGCTCGCGAGATCACCGGCGACCACGGGATCGAACCCGAGGTCGTCGACCAGCCGTGCCACGTGCGCCACGTCGTCGGGATCGTCCCCGGCGATCGCGATCGCCTTGCGGTCGGGCGCAGCCGCGGGCCGGGTGTCGTCCTCGAGGTCCTGATAGCCCATGTGGTTGAAGGCCTTCACGACCCGCGATCCGCGCAGGAACCGCTGCACGGTCTCGCTCGTGGACGTGCGCGGATCGTCGAGGTCGCCGCGGATCCCGTCGCCCCACCAGTAGTTCATGGCGTCGATCACGAGCTTCCCCCGCATCGGCTCGGCGGGCAGGGTGGTGTGCCGGCTGAGCGGCAGAGCCAGGAGCACGGCATCGGCCGCTCGGGCGACCTCGGCCACGTCGACCGCGGTCGCGCCGAGTGCCCTCGCCGCGCGTGCGATCCGCGCCGGATCCGATGATGCCGCGACCAGCACGCGGTAACCGGCCGTTACCGCGAGCCTCGCGAGCACGCTGCCCACTCGCCCGACACCGATGATGCCGAGCGTCTCGATCCGGGGTCCCGTGTCCGCCACGGCGCCATCGTATCCAGGAGCCTCTCTCTGCCGTGACGACGATGAACACGAGCCCGCCGGCTGCGGCGAGCGCGAGGTCACCCGAGGCGCAGTTCCTCCGGCTCCAGCACCAGATCGATCAGCGCGCCGCTACGCAGGACGACCATCTCCATCCGCCGCCCGATCGCGCCTTCGACCATGACCCGTTGCAGCCCGGTCGGGTCGAAGACCGCGGTGCCGTCGATCGAGAGAACGACGTCGCCCGGCCGGGCGCCGGCGACGGCGGCGGGGCTTCCGGGGACGGTCGACATCACCTGCATTCCGGTCGGGGATCCGACCTTCGCAGCGGCCTCGGGCGTCAGCGCGACCTTCGCGCCCGCCACCCCCAGCCAGGCGCGCCGCACGCGTCCGAACGTCGCGAGCGTGTCGACGATCGACAGGGTCGTCGCGTTGATCGGCACAGCGAGCCCGAGTCCGATGCCCGCGACGGCGGTGTTCACCCCGACGAGCCTGCCCGAGCTGTCGGCCAGCGCTCCCCCGCTGTTGCCGGGGTTCAGCGCGGCGTCGGTCTGGACCACCTCGTCGATCACGCGCCCCGACGCGGTCGGCAGCGAGCGGCCCAGCGCCGAGACGATACCCGCGGTCACGCTGCCTGCCAGCCCGAGCGGATTCCCGAGCGCGACGACCAGCTGCCCGACTCTGAGGCGTGCGGCGTCGCCGAGCGGAACCGGATCCGGGATCGGACTCTGAGCCCGCAGCACGGCCAGATCCGACAGCACATCGGATCCGACGACCTGCGCATCCGCGGAGGTCCCGTCGGTGAATGCGAGACCGACCTCGCGCGCGCCGGCCACCACGTGCGCGCTCGTGAGAAGCAGGCCCGCGCGGAACACCGAGGCGCTCCCGGCGCCGGCTCCGCCGTCGGTGCGCACGCTGACGGCGGCGACCGAGGGCAGCACCGTCTCCGCGACGCGGACGACCGTCGTCGAGTAGGCGTCGAGGGCTTCACTGTCGTCCATGCCCAGAGTCTCCGCCCGCGCCGAAGGCCCGCGGGCGGAGTTCGCCCAGGGCTGACGGGTCGCCGTGCGGCTCGGAGCGAGACCCGGCCTGCGGAGCCCGGACCGGGCCGTTTCAGCGGGCCGGTCGCTCGATCCGCGCGCGGGCCTCACGCTCGACGAGGACAGGCACGAAGTCGCGCACCCTGGCCTGCTCGAAAGAGCGCTGCGCGTCCCGGACCGCACCGTCGATCTCGATCTCCGCGGTCTGGGGGAACCTCGTCTGGAGACGTTCGATGACGTCGGCGATCGCCTTGTCCTCGTCGGACGCTTCTCGGGTCATGGCGCCATCGTCGGCTTCCGTCCCCGCCCGTGTCAAGCGAGACAGGTGATCCACAGCGACTTGGCGGCGCTCACACCACCGAGTCGTCCCCTTCAGCGGAGCCCAGAGCATCCGCTGAGGGGGACGACTCGGTAGTGGGCGGGTGCCGCTGGCGCTCGGGCGGCGACGGGCATAGGTTCGTCTCGTGCCGTCTATGGAAGCCCTCATCGCCTTCGCCCTCACGTCGCTGGTCCTGATCGCCGTTCCCGGGCCCAGCGTGCTTTTCGTGATCGGACGCTCACTCGCGTGGGGACGCAGCGCCGGGCTCTGGAGCGTGCTCGGCAACGAGCTCGGAAGCCTCGTCCCGATCGGGGCTGTCGCGTTCGGCGTGGGAGCCATCGTCGCGCAGTCCGTAGCCCTGTTCACCGCGGTGAAGGTGCTCGGTGCGCTCTACCTGGCCTACCTCGGCATCCAGGCGATCCGTCACCGGCGCGACGGCATCGGGGACGCGACCGCGACGAGCCAGCGGCGGATGTCGACGCTCGTCATGCTGCGTCAGGGAATCATCGTCGGGGCGACCAACCCCAAGACCATCGTCTTCTTCGTCGCCGCGCTGCCGCAGTTCGTGGACTTCCACGCGGGCGCCGTGCCGCTGCAGATGCTGATCCTCGGTCTCGTCTTCACCGTCATCGCCTTCGCCTGCGACGCGACCTGGGCGCTGATCGCCGGCTCGGCGCGAGCCTGGTTCACGAAGTCACCACGCCGGCTCGCCGCCGTCCGCGGCACCGGCGGCGGCATGATGATCGGCCTCGGCGGCGTGCTGCTGCTCACGGACAACAAGGCCTGAGAGGCGGCCGGATCGGTCAGACGCGCACCTGCGGACTRCCGACCGCTGACCGCCGACCACCGACCGCCGACCGCCGACCGCCGACCGCCGACCGGGTCAGCGTCGCAGCGCTGCCGGTCGCGGCAGCCCGAGATCCTCGATGAGGTCGCCGAGGGCGCGGTCGAGCTCGGCGCCGGCCTGCGTGATCTTGTTGACGCCGAAGCCGGCGAGCCGGGAACCGGGCACCTCGAAGCTCAGCGTCGTCCCCGGCGCCTTCGACGTGTGCGCCTCGATGCGCAAAGGGGCATAGAGCATCGTGCCGGGGTCGTGCCGGAACAGCCGCGCCGTGATCCCGTGGTGCGCGATCAGCCACACCACGCTGCGCGCGCCACTGCCCGCGTGCTCCATGAGCGCGTCGGGGCGCGAGGTCCAGACCCGGACGAACCCGCTCGGCGCCTCCCACTGCAGTCCTTGCACGAAGCCCGCCCAGTCGCCACGGCGCAGTTCGACCAGCGCCTGCTCCTCCGACAGCGCAGGGACCGCCGCCTCGAACGCCCCGACCAGGGCGTCGAACTGCGCGTTCGTCTCGAGCCGGATCCGCCGTCCCGCATGTTCGAAGACGGTCTCCGCCGCGTCATAGCTCACCGGACCATCCTCTCGCAGCCGCACCTCAGGGCCTCCGACAGTGAGCGCCCGTCTTCCCGCGTGTCCGGATCCGCGTGTTCGGATCCGCGTGTCCGGATCCGCGTGTCCGAATCTGCCGGCGTCGTTCGACGGAACAAGTGAAGGGGCCGAAGAGCGGCCCCGCACCGAAAGGAAATGCACATGCGGAAGATCGTGGCATTCGAGCACATGACGCTCGACGGATACGTGTCGTCGGGGAAGGGGATGGGGTTCGAATGGACCAACCGCGCGTACGACGAGGAGCTCTCCGCCTACGCGCCGCACATCCAGGAGGACTTCGATCTCCCCGTCTACGGACGTGAGACATACCTGGGGATGGCCGGCTACTGGAGCACGCAGCCGAACGCGGAGAGCACACCGACCGAGCGCGCGCACGCGGAATGGGTCAACGCAGTGGACAAGATCGTGGTGTCGACGACGCTCGAGTCCGCCGACTGGAACAACACGCGCCTCATCCGCGGGAACCTCGCCGAGGAGTTCGGGCAGCTGAAGGAGCAGCCTGGCGGCACGATCGCGATCTACGCGAGCCCGAAACTGGTGCACTCGTTCCTCGACCTCGGCCTGATCGACGAGTTCCGGGTCATCGTCCACCCCGTCGTCATCGGCGGCGGCACGCCGCTGTTCCCGACGGGCACCGACCTCGAGCTGACCCTCGAGGAGTCGCGCTCGTTCGCGGCCGGCGCGACCTACCTGCGCTACGGCGTGGCGTGAGAGAGGATCAGACCATGCGATACCTGCTTCTGATCCGGCCCGACATCGAGGATCTGCCCGCCGACTGGGCACCCGACTCCCGACTCGAGGAGGAGATGGGTCACCTGCTCGAGGAGATGACGAAGGCGGGCGTGCTGCTGGACACCGCCGGCCTCCGCCCGCCCGAGGAAGGCGCGGTGATCCGTCTCGCCGCCGGCGAGGTGACCGTCGTCGACGGGCCATTCACCGAGTCGAAGGAGATGGTCGGCGGCTACTGCCTGCTGCAGACCCGCACCCGCGACGAGGCCGTCGAATGGGGCACGCGATTCCTGCGCATCCACGGACCGGAGTGGACGATGGCTCTCGAACTGCGCGAGCTCGACGGCGAATAGGTGACCGACGGCCCGCCCCTCGACCGCGCGGTGCAGCGCGCGGTCGATGCGGCGTGGCGGCTCGAGTGGCCACAGCTCGTCGCGGTGCTGACCCGCCTCGTCGGCGACATCACGCTGGCCGAGGATCTGGCGCAGGATGCGCATCTGGCCGCGCTCGAGCAGTGGCCCAGAGACGGCGTCCCGCACAACCCGGGCGCGTGGCTGACCGTGACCGCGAAGCGCCGGGCAATCGACCGGATCCGCCGCGACACGACCCTCGCCCGTAGGCTCCCGCTACTGGAGAGCGAGCTCCTCGCCGACCTTTCCGCGATGTCGGATCCGGCGTCGATCGTGGACGGCGAGATCCCCGACGACCTGCTGCGGATGCTCTTCACCGCCTGCCATCCGGCGCTCTCGCGCACCTCCCAGGTCGCCCTGACGCTGCGCATGGTCGGCGGGCTCACGACCGAGGAGATCGCGCGGGCGTACGTGACCGCGACGCCGACGATCGTGCGCCGCATCTCGCGCGCGAAGAAGACCATCCGCGACGAGCGGATCCCCTACGAGGTGCCGTCGGGCGCCGAGCTCGCCACCCGGCTCGACGCCGTGCTCGAGGTGATCTACCTCGTCTTCAACGAGGGCTACGCCGCCACCGCGGGGGACGAATGGATGCGGGTCGATCTCTGCACCGAGGCGCTGCGCCTCGCCCGGATCCTATGCGCGCTGATGCCCGCCGAGCCGGAGGTGCACGGGCTCGCCGCGCTCCTGGAGCTGCAGGCATCCCGGCTACGCGCCCGGCACGACGCCGCCGGGTGCCTCGTGCTGCTGCGCGATCAGGACCGCACGCGGTGGGACCGGCTGCTGATCCGACGCGGCTACGCGGCACTCGCCCGCGCCCACACCCTCGCCAGGGACCGGGAGCGGCCGCCCGGGCGCTATGCGCTGCAGGCCGCGATCGCCGCGGCCCACGCGATGGCGCCGACGCAGCCGGAGACCGACTGGCGCCGGATCGCGGGCCTCTACGCCGTCCTCGCCGCGCGGTTCCCCTCGCCGATCGTCGAGCTCAACCGGGCTGTCGCCGTCGCCGAGCTGCACGGGCCGGCCGCGGGGCTCGAGCTCGTCGACGCGGTCGTCACCTCAGGCGCGATCGACGAGTACCACCTGCTGCACGCAGTGCGCGGCGATCTCCTCCTGCGACTCGGGCACGCGACTGAGGCGAGGGTCGAGTTCCTGCGAGCGGCGGAGCTCACCGCCAACGCGGCCGAACGGGCGATGCTGCGGGGTCGCGCGGGCCGCTGAGCGCACGCGGCCGAGCCGACTCGTGCGTGCCGTCCGCCCGTCACATCTCGCCCTGTGCGCCGCCGAAGAGGCGATCGACGCCCGCGAGGTACGCCTCCCGGTCGAACCCCTGCAGCAGCGTGCTCTGCAGGATGAGCCCCTGCACGAGACCGAGCAGTACAGGGAGCATGCTCGCCGCCCACTCCGTGGCCTCGTCGGGTCCGATGCCCTGCACAACCTCCGCCCATCGGCCCAGATGGATCCCGAACATCGCCCCGAGCTCCTGGAACGCCGTCGACGCGATCCGCTCGAACTCCGGGTCGCTCGCCGCCTCTCCCCACATCTGCACGATGAGCGCCGGTGACGGTGAACGGCGCAGGAAGGCGTCCGACACGATGCGGATGATCTGACTCGGCGAGACCGCTGTCCCCTGGGCGGCCGTCTCGAGCTCCGCCGCACGTCCTGCGGCCTCGCGGCGCATCGCCGCAAGGGCGATCGCCTGCTTGCCGTCGAAGTATCCGTAGATCGCCCCCGCGGACAGACCGGACTCGGCGATGATCTCGGCCATGGTCGTGGCCCTCACTCCACGGCGCAGAAAACAGGCGACGGCCGCGTCGAGGATCTGGTCTCGGCGCGACTCCCGGTGCGCGTCACTCACTTTCGGCATGGGTCCATCCTCTCCGAACCGACGAAGCATCTTGTCAGGCACCTCTTGAAGTATTATAAAGAACGTACATTCGTTTTTTAAGTCGCCATCGTCGCGAGGAATACGAGGAACATGTCCGATTCCGCCTCCACCCGCACTTCTCCGGAGGGCACGCACGCTCCGCACACGCCCTGGGCGCGCGCGGCGCTGATGGGCGTCGTCCTGTCCGCCGTCGTCTGCCTCGTGGTGCTCGCATTCTCCTGGCCGAGCGCGACCCTGAACCCGAAGGACGTACCGATCGCGATCAGCGGCCCCGCCGCCGCACTCGACCCCGTCAAGAAGGCTCTCGACGAGCAGGGCGGCGGAACCTTCCGCCTGATCGAGGTGGACGATCGCGACGCCGCCGTGCACGAGATCAAGACCCGGCAGGCGTACGGGGCGATCGTCCTCGGCACGAAGCCCGAACTGCTCACGGCATCCGCCGCGGGGGCGGCGACCTCGGCCATCATGACCCAACTCCACACCCAACTGCAGGCCATGGCGCAGCAGCAGGCCGCGGCCAAGGCGGCGGGTGCACCGACGGCACCGACCGTCACGGTCCCGCTCACCGACGTCGTCCCCCTCGTGAGCACCGACACCCGTGGGGTCGGACTCGCCTCCGCCGCGCTCCCCCTCGTCTTCGGCGGCATGATCGGCGGCATCGGAATCGCGTTCGCCGTCTCCGGCGCCTGGCGCCGCGTCGCGTCGCTGTTCGTCTACGCGGCCGGCGGCGGACTCGCGATCGCCGGGATCATGCAGGGATGGTTCGGCTTCCTCGGCGGGAACTACTGGGCCAACGCCGGGGCCTTCGGTCTCACGCTCCTCGCGATGGGGGCGACGATCGTCGGCTTCGCGTCCTTGTTCGGGCGTCCCGGGATCGCCGTCGGGCCCGTGCTGTTCATGCTCATCGGCAATCCGATCTCCGGCGCGCAGTTCCCCAAGGAGTTCCTCGCCTCCCCGTGGGGAGCAATCGGTCAGTGGCTTCCGCCGGGAGCCGGCAACTCGCTCCTGCGCGACAGCTCGTACTTCCCCGACGCGGACCCCTCGTTCCCGATCCTGGTCCTGTCAGGCTGGGCCGTTGTAGGGCTGCTCCTCGTGGTGATCGGCCACTTCAGGGACCAGGGCAGGCTCGCGCTCGAGGAGAATCCGGCGGACGCGGCCGTCGCCGCCGTCTGAGCTCGGCGCCGGTCTGCGCGATCTTGTTGACGCCGAAGCCGCCGAGCGCGACGCGGCGCACCTCGAAGCTCAGCGTCGGCGTCGGCGCCGGAGCCGGAGCCGCCACCCTGGTGTACCTCCGGCGTCCTGCGACCGGTTCGCGCGCGTCGCGTCACGATCGCGGCTAGTGGGCCGGCTGCTGCTGGGTCACGCAGTGGATGCCGCCGCCGCCTGTGCCGAGGTGGTCGATGTCGAGCTGCTCGATGGCGCGTCCCGGGAAGAGCGCCGCCAGGGTGGCCTTGGCTGCGGCGTCCGCCTTCGCGTCGCCGAACTGGCCCATGATCACGGCACCGTTGCAGACGTAATAGTTCGCGTATGAAGCGAGGAAGTCCCGGTTGGTGGAGCGGATCCGATCGTAGTTCGGCCCCTGCAGAGACGTGACCGTGATGCGCGCACCATCGGCGGTGCGCGCCGAGGAGAGGACCGCCAACTGCTTCCTGGCGTCCTTCGCGAAGGCGTCGTTGTCCGAGGCGTAGGGCACCTGCACGACGGCGCGGCTGGGGGCGACGAAGCGAGAGGTCGCGTCGACGTGGTCATCCGTGATGTCCTGCCCCTTCACCCCGTCGAACCAGATGACCGAGTTCGCACCGTAGGCGTCGAGCATCGCGGCTTCGATGTCTCGCTCCGACATGCCAGGGTTGCGGTTGCTGTTGACGAGGCTGCTGCGCGTCGCCATCAGCGTTCCCGCGCCGTCCTGCTCGACGGCGCCGCCTTCGCCCACGAGGTCTCCGTAGACGATGCCCACCCCGACGTAGTCGGCGATGCGCGAGGCGACCTTGGCATCATTGGAGTGCGCCTGCTTGTTKCCCCAGCCGTTGAAGTTCAGGCCCACCGCATCCATGCCGCCGCTGCCGTCCGTGCGGAAGATCGCGCCGGTGTCGCGGATCCAGCAGTCGTCGACCGGGATGTCCGTCAAGACGGTGACTCCGCTTCCGCACAGCGAGCGAGCCTTGGCCGCGCTCTTCGCGTTCGCGCAGAGGTAGACAGGCTCGTACTCGGCGATCGTCGCGGCGATCCGCGCGATGTCTTCCTGAACGCCGGCGAGTCCTCGACCCCAGATGTTGGTCCTGTCAGGAAAGGCCATCCAGGTTCGGGTGTGCGGAATATCCTCCGCGGGAACGGCGAATGATGACGCATTAGCGGCGGAGGCGCGCGTTGCCGCCGACGCGGGAAGCGCGCCACCCAGGAGGGGCGCGGCTGCGGCGCTTGCCGCGCCGACGCCGACCGCCGCGAGGAAGCCGCGCCTGTTGGTCGCCCACCGGGCGGGCATCTGTGAGGACCTGGTCATGTCGACTCCTTCTCGTAGGAAGCTGTTGCGATCAGGCTAACTGACCAAGCGCTTGGTTAGCAATAGAGGGATACCATGTACCCATGGCGCAGACGTCCGACCTCGACCCCGCGGCGCCGGTGCGGCGTGCCAGAGGCGAGGCGACGCGTGCCCGCCTCATCGACGCCGCCCGAGCGCTGCTCTCCGGCGAGCAGGACGGCACGTTCACGACGCGCAACGTGGCGGCGCTCGCCGGCGTGACGCACGGCATGTGCCACTACCACTTCCATGACCGGACGGAACTCGTCTTGGCCGTCATCGACGATCTCCGGCCCGAATGGATCACCCCGCTCCGCGAGGCGGTGGACCCGCCTGGCCGGTTCCTGGATCGCGCCGAGCGCGTCCTGGCGCTTCTCGTGGAGCCGGAGAGCACCTCCTCCGCGAACCTGTTCTCCGCTCTGCACTGGATGGCGCAGGGAGATGCGCGGGTGCGCGAGCGTCTCGCCGACGAGTACCGCACCTGGCGTGAGGGCTTCGTCGACCTCTTCCGCATCCTGGCCATTGAGCAGCCCACCCGAGGCCTGGATGCGGAGGCTCTCGGAACGGCGGCCGCGGCCGCGGCCGACGGGCTCGCCGCATACGGCGCGCTCGGTATCGCGGAGTCCTTCGAACCCGCGCTCCGCGCCGTCCTGATCGATCCGGCCCGCTCGCCGGACGAGCGCACGGGGTAATCGGAGACGGCCGGCGAGCAGCACTGCCGCCCCCTCCCCTCACCCCCGAGAGCCGGCCCCTCTGCGCCACGAGAAGTGACACAGAGGGGCCGCGCAGTTCCCTCAGCCCGACGCGGGAGCCTTCTCAGAGGGAGAGGCCTGCGGGGATCTGCTGAGTGATGCAGTGCGGTCCCCCGCCGCCCGTGGCGATCGTGTCGGCGCGGACACCCACGACCGCTCGGCCGGGGTAGATCTCTCGCAGACGATCGAGCGATCCCTCGACCCCGACACCCCCGTCGATCGGCACGATGACGCCGCCGTTGACAAGGTAGTGGTTGGCGTAGGAGACCTCCGCGTCCAGGGGCGGATCGAACTTCTCGATCTCGATGGGCCGGCCCCGCGCGTCGAGACTCGCGCGCAGCGCCGCGAGGTTCGCTCGGGCGCGGGCGAACTCGGTGGAGTCCTCGGACTCGGGCACCTCGAGCATGACCCGGCCAGGGGCGACGTACTGAGCCACGCCGTCGATATGCCCGTCGGTACCCGTCGCGCCCGTGTCGAGGCTGTGCCCGTACGGCATCCAGATCACCGTATCGATGCCCAGATAGTCGTGCAGGATCTGCTCGATGTCGGCCTTACCGAGATGCCGGTTGCGGTTCGGGTTGAGCAGGCACTGCTCCGTCGTGATCAGGGTGCCCTCCCCGTCGACGAAGAAGGATCCGCCTTCCAGGACCATCGGCGCGGCGAACACCGGGACTCCGAAATGCGCGGCGATGCGCTCCGGAACGAGCGCATCGTGGTCGTACGGGTGGAACCTGTTTCCCCAGGCGTTGAAGCCGAACTTCACGACCGCCAGGTCGCCTCGGTCATCCGTGACGAAGGTGGGACCGCAGTCTCGCGCCCAGGAGTCGTCCGCGCCGAACGGCAGCGGGGTGACGCTCGACGGACAGCGCCGGCGCACATCGGCGACGGCGTCGGGTTCGCACACCATGAAGACGGGCTCGAACTCGGCGATCGCCGCCGCGACCTTCGCATACTCGTCGCGGGCCGTGTCATAGCGGTCCCCCCAGAGCGCCTGCCGTGACGGCCATAGCATGATCGTCGCCGAGTGGGGAGCCCATTCGGGCGGCATGCGGAATCCAGCGGCGCGGGGGGTGAGCGGCAACGATGCCATGAGTACGTCCTCCAAAGAGTGGTTTCCCACTATTTTGGATGACATCCAATTTCACGTCAAGGGATCACCCGATGGAGTTCGTGACGGTCTCGGTCTCGGTCACGCGCAGCAGCGCCGCCGCGCCGCCCTCGAGCAGTTCGAGCATGCGGGCACGGTCGACCCGGCCCGCCCCGACGGTGACCTGGATGGAGAGCCCGTCGATCATGGCGGCGATGGTCTCGCACACATCCTCCACGTTCGCGACGTGGAACACCCCACGGCCGCGGCCGTACTCGACCACCTCGGTCAGCATGTCGAACCAGCGCTGATCGAGCTGTCGGTGCTTCTGGGAGACGCTGGCGTCGGAAAGCCCGTTCGCCCAGGCCTGCAGCCAGAGAAGCCACCCGTCGTCCTGGAAGCCGCTCGCCGCCGCCAGGCCGATGAGGTGACGCAGCCGCTCCATCGGGTCCTCGATGCCGGCGAGCTCCTCTCGGGACTGCTGCACCAGTTGCTCCTCGCTGCGCTGGATCGCAAGCAGGAGCAGGTCGTTCTTGGACGGGAAGTAATAGGTGACGTGACCAGTGGTCATGTTGGCGCGTTCCGCGATATCGGAGACGCGGACGTTGGCATACCCGAGGTCGGCGATCGCCTCGCCCGCGGCGCGCAGGACGATCTCCTCCCGCTCCTTGCCCTTTGCATGACGAGACACTCGCGACCCCCTCCTCCGCGCCGTCGTGCGGCGCAACACGGCAGCGAGTCTATAGGCGGGGTACGGCCGAGAGCAGCTGACGGGTGTACGCGTGCTCCGGCTCCGCGAAGAGCTCTGCAGCAGGCCGATCCTCCAGAACCGCTCCGTCCTTCATCACCACGACCCGTTCGCTGATGTGCTGCACCACGGCGAGGTCGTGGGAGATGAACAGCAGCGTGAGACCCAGATCGCGTTTCAGCTGCATCAGCAGGTTGAGGATGGCCGCCTGCACGGACACGTCCAGCGCCGCGGTCGACTCGTCGGCGATCAGGATCTTCGGATCGACTGCGAGCGCTCGAGCGATGCCGACCCGCTGCCTCTGGCCACCGGAGAGCCGCCGCGGCAGGGCATGGTAGGCGGAGTCCGGCAGGCCGACCCTGTCCAGGAGCTCCCACGCGCGGGCCCGCACGCCCGCACCGGAGGCCAGGCGATGGAACCGGATCAGCTCTTCGAGCATCGGGCCGATCGACATGCGCGGATTGAGGGATGAACTGGGATCCTGGAACACCATCTGCAGGAGACGCACCTGCTCCCGGGTGCGCCGGCGGTCGACCGGATCCCCGTCGATCCGGATCTCACCGGAGGTGAGGGGGATCAACCCGATGAGGGCCTTGGCGAGGGTGGATTTGCCCGACCCCGACTCGCCCACGATCCCCACGGACTCTCCCGCCCGAACCGCCAGGTCGACGCCGTTCAGAGCGGGACGCTCGCCGCGTCGCGGGCGACCGTAGTGCACGGTCGCATTCAGAGCTTCCAGGGCCGTGCTCATACGCGGGTCTCCAACGTGAGGTCTGTGCGGATGCACGCGGTCATTCCGCCCGCCCGCTCGACGAGCAGATAGCTGGCACTGTGGCAGGCTTCGACCTCGAACGGGCAGCGGGGGGCGAACCGGCACCCGACGGGGAATCGACCAGGGTCGGGCGGGGTGCCGGGAATGGTCTCGAGCTCCGCGTCACCGCTGACCGCGGAGGGGGTGCACCCGAGGAGAGCGGCGGTGTAAGGATGCTGCGGGTGGTGCAGCACCTGGTCGGCCGTTCCCGACTCCACGAGCCGTCCGGCGTACATCACCGCGATGCGATCGCTGATCGAGCCGACGACGGCCAGGTCGTGCGAGACGAACACCATTCCCATGCCGCGCTCCTCGCTGAGCCGCCGCAGCAGGGCGAGGATCTGAGCCTGAATGGTGACGTCCAGCGCCGTGGTCGGCTCATCGCACAGCAGGACATCCGGCTCTGTGCCGAGAGCAGCGGCGATCATGACCCGCTGCCGGAGTCCCCCGGACAGCTCATGCGGCCACATGCGGGCACGGCGTGCGGGCTCGGGGATCCCGACGTCAGCCATCAGCTGCAGCACCTTGGCCTGAATTGCGGCGCGGGGTGTGCCGCCGTGGGCTCGGATCCCCTCGGCGATGAAGTCCCCGACGCGCATGGTCGGGTTCAGCGCGAGCATCGGCTCCTGGAAGATGAGCGCGACACGGGCCGGCCGGTCGCCCTCCCCATGGGGAAGCGTGATCGTGCCGCGACGGGTCGCCCCTTCGGGCAGGATGCCCAGCACGCCGCGCAGGGTCAGGCTCTTGCCCGAACCTGATTCACCGACGATGCCGAGGGTCTCTCCGCGTCCGACAGCGAACGAGACGCCGTCCACCGGCGTGAGGCGACGACCGTCGATGCTCAGATCGATCGCGAGGTCTTCCACAGACAGGACGAGCGGGGTCATCGGCGATTCCTCCGCGGATCCGACCATCGGTCTCACTTGCGCACCCATGACTCGAGCCCCTCTCCGATCATGCTCAGCCCGAGCCCGAACAGCACGATCGCGAAGCCGGGAACGGTGGAGAGCCACCACTGCACCCGGATGTAGGTCTGCCCGTCGGCGATCATCGCACCCCACTCCGGAGAAGGCGGCTGGATGCCGAGGCCGAGGAACGACAGGGCGGCCAGTCCCAGCGTGGCTGCGACGACATCGGACGGCAGGTAGACCAGGCTCTGGCTGATCGAGTTCGGCAGAGCGTGCCGCCACAACACCCGCTGTGAGGAGAACCCGGACACCCGGGCCGCGGCGATGTAGTCCTGCTCGCGCACGCGGAGCATCTCCGTGCGCATGAGCCGCGCATAGGCGACCCACGACACGACGGTCATCGACACCAGGATCGATCCGGGCCCGGCGCCGAGTACGAACACGAGAGCGATCACCAGGATGTAGCTCGGGAACGCCTGGACCAGGTCGGAGAATCGCATCACGGCGGTGTCGACCCATCCGCCGTAGTACCCGGCGAGGGCGCCGAGGATCGTGCCGACGATCGCCGGCAGGACGGCCCCGAGGAAGCCGATCAGCAGGTCGATCCGGGAGGCCCAGATCAAGCGGGACAGCACGTCGCGACCCAGCGAGTCGGTGCCGAGCAGATGCTGCCAGGACGGCGCCCGCAGCGCGTCGGTGACGTCCTGGGCGAGCGGATCGTAGGGGGCGATGACGGGAGCGAAGACGGCGCCGACGATGAACAGGGCGACGATCGCGGTCCCTGCCCACACCATGCGCGGGATCCGGCGGCCGCGCTCCTTTCTCACTCGGGCGATGGCGAGCGGCACGGTTGCCGTGGCATGGGCGGTCATGAGTCGACCTTCACTCTCGGGTCGAGGATCGCTTCGGCGACGTCGGCGATCAGGTACACGAGCACCACGGCGACAGCGAACAGGATCGTGTACCCCTGGATCAGGGGAATGTCGCGCTGCTGAGAGGCGAGCACGATGCCCTCACCGATCCCGGGCAGCGCGAACGTCGTCTCGATGACGACCGCGCCGAACAGCATGTAGCCGACATTCAGGGCGAGTACCGCGACGGTGGGAGGTGCAGCGTTGCGAAGCACGAATCGCGACATCACTCGCACGGGGCCCACACCGAGGGCGCGGGCCGAGGTGATGTATTCGGAGGAGCGGACCTCCAGCAGGCTGGCGCGGAAGCTGCGCACCTGCAAGGGTGCCATGGACACCGCCAGGGTGATCGCGGGGAGGACGATCGAGCGCAGATGCTCGAGCGGCGTATAGCCGAACCCGCCCACAGGGAACCATCCGGTGGGCAGCGCGATCAACAGGATCAGGATGATGCCCGTCCAGAACGAGGGCATCGCGAACAGCACGAGTCCCGCTCCGCGCGCCAGATGATCGATCACGCCATCGGGCTTGCGGGCGGCGAGGGTCGCGACGGGCACCGAGATGATCACCGAGACCAGAGCGCCGAAGCCGAGCAGCCACAACGTCACGGGCAATCGCTGCGCGATGATCTCCGTCACCGGCTGCTGCGACTTGAACGAGAACCCGAAATCGCCGGTCACCACGTTGCCGAGATAGTGCAGGAACTGCACGATCGCGGGCTGGTCCAATCCGAGCTGTCTGCGGGCGTCATCGAGCTCCGCCGGCGATGCTCGCAGGCCCACCACGAGTCTGGCGGGATCGCCCGGGGTGATCTTCAGGATGAGGAACACGAGCAGCACGACGATGATGATCAGCGGGACCGCGTAGGCGATCCGTCGCAGGACGAAGGCGTAGCGTCCTCCCACCGATCAGCCCTCGCCCAGCGTGATCTTGGACCAGAAGTACATGCCCCACGGGGCCGGCGCGAAACCCTTGACGCGCTTGCCGACGGCATCCAGTACCTGGAACTGTGCGACCGGAGCGGCGAGGACCTCCGAGGCCGCGTCATCCTGCACCTGGCGGATGATGGCTTCGCGCGCGGTCTGATCCTGTGCGGCGGCGTAGGCGCTGAACTGCCCGACGATACGGTCGGTGCTCGCCCCGCTGAACAGCCAGGATGTGCCGCTGATCCAGGCGAGAGGATCGCTCGCGTCCGGGGAGACCGGGCCGTAGGACCAGAGCACGAGGTCGGACTTCAGGCCGTAGGCGCGGTCGAGGAAGGTGCCTGTCTCAAGGGGCGTGAGCGTGAGGTCGATGCCCAGCTCGGCGAGGTTCTGCTTGATGATCTGCGCCACATTGTTGTCGGTCTGGTTGGAGGCGTCGTAGACGACCTCCAGGTGCGTGGGCTTCACGGCCGCCAGGGCGAGTTCGGCCTTCGCCTTCGCCAGATCGAACGTCGGCTGCGCCACGTCTGGCGCGGACCAGTTCGCAATCCCCGGAGGGATGATCCCCTCAGGCGCTTCGCCGTACCCCTTGAAGGCCCCCTTGATGATCGTCGCCGTGTCGAGCGCCCCCGCGATCGCCCGCCGCACGTGCACATCGTCCAACGGCGGCCTGGTGGTGTTGAAGCTCAGATGCTCGATCTGACTGGCCGGCTGCGCTTTGATCGCCGTCCCGTACGCCTCGGCATCCTGCGGCGTGACGTACTCGGAGATGTCCGCCTGCCCGGACTGGAGCAGCGCCGCGCCCTGGTTCGCATCGGTCACGGTGGTGATCATCACCCGCTTGACGCCGACCTTGCGGTAGTAGTGCGCGTTGGCGACGAGCACCGTCTGCCCGCCTGTGCTCCATGAATCGATCGCGTACGCGCCCGCGCCGATCGGCTTCTGCCAGAACTTCGACTCGCTCACCCCGCCGAAGTCCTTCGGGAAGATCGCCGACGAACTCCACGTCATCAGCACCGGCAGGGTCGCGTCAGGAGCGTTCATGTGGAACACGACCGTGTGCGGATCGTCGGACGTGACGCTGGCGATGTTGCCGTACAGCGATCCGTAGTTCTTGCCCTTGGCCCAGACGGACTCGGAGAAGATCACGTCCTGCGGGGTCAGGGCACGGCCATCGCTGAACTTCACGCCGTCGCGGAGCGTGAAGGTCCATGTCTTCGCGGCCTCGTCGTAGATCCATGTTGTCGCGATGCCCGGTTCGATCGAGCGCCCGTCGGAACCGAACGAGAGCAGGGGCTCCTCGACGTTGCTGAGCGTCTGATACGTCGCGTAGGCGGCGGCCTTGTCCGGGTCCCAGCCGTCGAAGGATTCGGCGCGGATCACGTGGAGAGTCTGGTTGTCACCGCTGCTTCCGGCCGTGCAACCGGTCAGCGCGGCGAGCAGCAGTGCCGCGGCGGTGAGGGCGGAGACGGTGGTCGTGCGTCGTCGCATGAGGGCCTCGTTAGAAAGAATTGGATGTTATCCAACTATCGTGCGAGTCGGAGGCTCCGATGTCAACCCTTCGTCGGTCACCGGCGAATCCGCACACCGGATTCCCGCTCTTCGACGGGCGGAGAACGGGGCGTGTTGCCGCGTGTTCAGCGAGGGGTGCTCAAGGCGCAGTCGTGGGCGCGCGGCGCCCCACGCGCCGCAGGATCAGGGGCGCGACCAGGCCGTGGAGCAGGATGCTGCCGATCACCGTGAGCACGGTGACGTCGAATGCGTCCTCGGCGGGCCCCATCGGCAGCTTGTTGAACGCGATCAGACCGAACACGATCGTCGCGGTGCCACGGGGTCCGAGCAGTCCGATCTCCGTTCGGTCGCTCGCGGTGACGGACGACCCGAGCGTCGACAGGTACACCGGGAGGAGGCGGAAGACGGTGAGAGCCAGCAATGCCAAGAGCGCCAGGGACCAATCGATGCCGCGGACGACCATTTCCGTCGTCATGGCGCCGAGCACGAACCAGACGAAGTTGGTCGCGAGGGTGGCTGCCTCCTCGACGAGCAGGAGCTCCTCATGGGCGACGGCAGGCTGCGACGTCTGACGAATTCGCATGAAACGATAGGCGACGCCGGCCACGAAGGCAGCCACGAAGCCGTTCGCTCCGAGACCATGCACGGTGGCGACGCCGTAAGTGAGCAGCGGCGCGAGCAGCATGATGAAGCGAACGCCGGAGCTGTCGGCGTATCCGTGCCGAACGGCCCATCTGGTGACCGCTCCCAGCAGTCCGCCGATCACCACGCCCACGACGATGGCGAAGAGCGTGGCGGGAACGGCGCCGGCGAGAGCCTTCATGAACCCGTCCAGGCCACCTGCAGAGTCGCCGCTTCCCAGGTGCAGGGCGTCGGTGGCCTTCGCGCTCGCCGGCAGCGCGACGGCGATCGCAAGTGCCATGCCGAAGATCGGAGAGATGAGTCCGTCGTTGTAACCGCTTTCGACGTTGAGGATCTGACGAATTCTCGCCGGTATGCGTTCCGAGCGCAGCAGGCCGGTCGTCGCGGCGAAATCGGTCGGTATCACGACGCAGGCGATCACGATCAGGACGAACAGGTTGGCCTCCGGCATCAGCCAGTATCCGGCCAGGACCACCAGCACGATCGAGACCGGCAGGGCGATCAGGAGCAGGCGGGCGAGCATTCGCCCTTCGCCGCCGAAAAGACCGCCCGTGACCTCGCAGGCGTCCACGAACAGCAAGACGGCGAGGACGAGTTCGACCACGTAGAGGGCGACCTCGCTGTCGACTGCTTCGACGAACGCGGAGGTGTCGATGAGCACCACGAGAGCGCCGATGATCGTGAGGATCACGGGGCCGACGATGCCCCTGGACTCGAAGCGTCGCGCCACCAACGACCAGACGATGATCGCGCCGAGGCCCACGAGGATGATGACCGGCATCGATGGATCCCCTCTCCTGGTCGCACCCGTTGCGCGACAGGAACATAGTCTGACGCGCCGGCGTCGATCTCTCCACGACCCGCCGCACCGGAGCTGTCGTGAACCCACGGCGCCTATCCCTGACGTGCCCCCTTGCGGGTGCGGCAGCATGCGGTGACGCGACGAGCTGTCGCGTCACCGCTGCGGCCCTAGACCGAAAGGGCGGCCGTCGGGGAGGTGCGCGCCGCACGGATGGCGGGGAGCATCCCGGCGACGGCTCCGACGACGACGGTGACGGTGACGCCGGCGACGAGCACGCCGGGCGGGATGGCGACGAGCCAGCCGTTCCCGCGGGCGACGACGGCCGTGATCAGCCAGCCGAGTATCGTGCCGACGACTCCTCCGTATGCCGCGAGCAGCATCGCCTCGACGAGGAACTGCGACCGGATATGGCCCCTGGTCGCTCCGAGCGAGCGACGCAAGCCGATCTCACGACGGCGCTCGAGCACGGAGATCACCATCGTGTTCGCGACTCCGATGCCGCCCACGAGAAGAGCGATGGAGCCCACTCCGACGAGGAGCCCGGTGAACGCGTCGTCGATGGTGTTCTTCGCGGCGAGCGCATCGGACGGGCGGCTCACCTTCACCTCGCCGGGTGCTCTCGGATTGATGGTCGCGGGGAGCAGCCGGCGCACCTCCCCCACGCGGGCGTCGACGGACCGTTCGAACATGAGCGTCGGCGAGCCGCTGAATCCGAACTGGGCTGTCGCGAATGGAGCCCCGATGATCGCGGCGGAGTCGAGGTCCGGCGCGAGGGGGGAGCTCACGAGTATCCCGACGACGGTGAAGGAGACGCCGCCGATCCAGACCTGGGCTCCGGTGTCGTGGATGCCGAGCTTGCGTGCCGCGCGTTCTCCGAGCACGACCGCGGGGTACCGTTCGGTCGCGGTGTTCAGCCAGGAGCCTGCACGAAGTCGGGAGCTCGTGGCCTGCAGCAGATCCCGGTCGGCGGCCACGACGGCAAGCCCGCCCGTGGCCCCCCTGTCGATCTCCGCGTTCCGGTACACGTGCACGTCCTCGAGCGTCGCGATCCAGCTCGCCGTGCGAACGCCGTCGATGCGGCGGATCCTGTCGATCGCGTCGGCGGGGAGTCTGGTGTTCTTCCCGAGGACGTCCGTTCCCGCGGATGCGGTGAGCATGTCGGTGCCGAGGGAAGCCAGCTTCTCCTGCACCAGGGCTTGGCTGGAGGTGGAGATTCCGACGACCGCGATCATCGCGGCGATGCCGATGGCGATGCCGAGCGCGGACAGGGCTGCGCGCAGGGGGTGGGCTCTCAATCCATGCGTGCCCAGCCCGAGCAGATCGGTCCCGCGGATCCGGGAACGCCGCCCCGACGCGTTCACCGCGCCACCTCCGGTTGCCGCGCGCGCAGGTCCTGTTCGAGGCGACCGTCACGGATCGTGACATGGCGCGGAAGACGCCTCGCGAGATCCAGGTCGTGGGTGATCACGACCACGGTCGTACCGGCCTCGTGCAGTTCTTCGAGGATCTCGACCACGGTGTCTCCGGAGCGGGTGTCGAGGCTGCCCGTCGGCTCGTCGGCCAGGATCAGAGCCGGCTCGCCCACGACCGCGCGGGCGATCGCGACGCGTTGCCGTTCGCCTCCGGACAGTTGCCTCGGCCGATGCTGCAGCCGATGCCCGAGCCCGACCCGTTCCAGCGCGGCGACGGCCCGTCGCCGGCGTTCCTGCCGGGGCATTCCCGTGTAAAGGAGCCCCGTCGCGACGTTGTCGATCGCGCTGACGCCCTCGGCGAGATGGAACTGCTGGAAGATGAACCCGATCGTGTACGCGCGCAGCGCCGAGAGATCCTTGTCGGTGAGCGCCGTGACGTCCTGACCGGCGATGCGGATCCGTCCGGAAGTCGGCCGGTCCAGGGTGCCGATCAGGTTGAGCATGGTGGATTTCCCCGACCCGGAGGGACCGACGATGGCGAGCATCTCTCCGGGATCGATGGTGAGGTCCATGTCGGCCAAGGCGACCGTCGGCGGGTCACCGTAGCTGCGCGTCACGGAGCGCAATTCGACGATCGGGTMAGTCATCACCCACCACCACCTTGTCCCCGACCTTCAGATCGCCCTTCGTGACCTCGACCATCCCGTCTGCGAACGCTCCGAGCTGGACGCGCACCTTGTGACTCTTCACGCCCCGCATCACCTCGACGGCGTAGCCGCCTCCGGGATGCGCGAGGAGGGCGACCACGGGGACCTGAAGGGCATTCCTGCTCTTCAGCTGGGAGATCAGCACGGTCACGTCGGCATCGTCGAAGCCGTCCGCCGCGGCGGCATGGTCCAAGGTCACCGTCAGGGGCAGCGTGAGCTTCTTTCCCCCTGCCGGATCCTCTTCCTGCACAGGCGATCCGACTGCGACGACCTTCGCCTTCGCCTCCGCACCGTTGGGCAGCACCACGGTGACCTCGCCCCCCATGGGAACGGCCGCCTTGAGGGAGGGGTCGACCGAGGTGGTGATCACCTTTCCCGTCCCGGAGACACTCACCACAGCGGGCCCGGCGGCGGATCCGATATCGGTCTTCCGGCCGGCGATGCGCACGTCGTTCGAGGAGAAAACGACGCGCCCCATCTCGATCACGCCGGTCCGGTCCAGCCCCAGGGACTTCTGCCATCGTTCGATCGCGGCTTCGGTGCTCCACGCGAAATGCTGGTCCGGGTCCCCGGGGAAGAACCCCAACTCGGCGAGGCTGCGCTCCAGCTGCAGCACATCGGGACCGTCCTCCATGCCCTCCTCGAACGATCGCCACATCGGCAACTCGCCGCGCAGGAGCACCACGGGCTGATCGTTCACGCGGAACAGCTCACCTCCGTTGCCGACGACCGTCCCCGCTCCGGGCGTGCCCGTCACCGTCCCGCTCACGCTGGTGCCCAGATCCCTCGTCTGCCCGTAGCTGAGTTTCCCGTTCGTACGCACCCGATCGACGAGGTCGCCACGGGTCACCGACTGGGTCAGTGGGGGTACCCTCTTCGGCTCCGCCGTCACCCGGCTCGGCCACAGCAGGAACAGCACGCCGGCGACGACGGCTGCGGCGACGACCACGCCGATCGTGACGATGATCGCTCGGCGAGTGCGGCGGTGCGGCGGACTCGGCGCGGGCTCACGCAGATCGACGTCGGCGTCCTGCTCATCCGTCGCGGGCAGGGTCATTTGCCGCCCCCGAGTCCTGCGTCTTTGCTGCACCGGTCGATGTCCGCGGGATTCCAGGTGGACGGCATCGCCGGGCTCATCGGCGCTCCCCCGTGGGGATCGATCTTCGGGTCCGCGTAGTCGTATCCGGCCGCGCGCATGCATTTCGCGAACTTCAGCATCGATTCGTTCAGCTCGGCGGCCGACGGCACGCTCGGATCCGCCGGAGGGTTACCGAGGGCCTTGCGGCACGCAGATGCTGCGGCATCGAGCTTCCCCGAGTCGGATGAGGTGGTGGGGTCGTCCTTCATCGCCGAGAGATCGAACCCCTTCCCCTTCATGCAGTCGTGGAAGTCGTCCTGCCAGTCCGCGTAGGCCGTCTTGGCATCCCCCTGCTTCAGGTCTCCGCCCGCGTCGGGGGTCGTCGAGGTGCATCCCGCCAGCACGAGGGCCAGTGCGGCGCCCCCGAGAACGGCACCGACGAGACTGCGCCGATGGGCTCGGGTGGTGATCATGATCGCTTCCTTCCCGTCCGCCGCGTCTCGGCCGAACAGTCCCAGTTCAGTGCGGCGCCGGTTAGCAACCCGTAAAGGAACCCCTTGACGTTTCCCTTACCCCTCCGATGCTTGAATGGGCGCACCAGCGGAAAGGRGCGGCATGCGAGTTCTGGTCGTTGAAGACGAGGAGTACCTCGCCGAGGCCATCCGCGACGGACTCGCCCAGGCCGCCATCGCGGCCGATATCGCCGCCGACGGCGACGCCGCTCTGGCCGCGGTCGACGTGAACGACTACGACGCGGTCGTCCTCGACAGGGACATCCCCGGCGTTCACGGAGACGACGTGTGCAGGATCCTCACCGCGCGTGAAACTCGTCCGGCGGTACTCATGCTCACCGCTGCCGGGCRCCTCCATCAGAAGGTCGACGGCTTCGCCCTCGGCGCGGACGACTACCTGTCCAAACCGTTCGAGTTCCCCGAGCTCATCGCCCGATTGCGCGCCCTCGGCCGGCGCCGGTTCCACGCTCTGCCCCCGCAGCTGGAAGGGGGCGGGATCGTGCTCGACCCGATCCGTCGCACGGTCTTCCGCGACGGACGCCATGTGGCCCTCAGCCGCAAGGAGTTCGCCGTGCTCGAGATCCTGCTCCGCGCGGTAGGAGGGGCCGTCAGCGCCGAGATGCTGCTCGAGAAGGCGTGGGACGAGAACACCAACCCGTTCACCCATTCTGTGAAGGTCACCATCAGCACCCTGCGCCGCAAGCTCGGCGAACCGCAGACGATACGCACCATCCCCGGAGTCGGCTATGTCATCGATGAGTGAACCGATCGATCCCCGGGATGCGCGGCCCGAAACGCGCCGCTACCGGCTCACCGTCAGGACGCGCCTCGCGCTCACCTATGCCGCGCTCCTGTCCGGCGCAGGGCTGATCATGCTCGCGCTCATCTTCGTCGTCGTGGGGCTGCTGCCCACCTTCGAGTTCGCGGTGCCCACCACGCCCGCGATGCCGGCCGACGGCAGCCCGCCGGCGCCGGCGGAATCGACACCTTCCATCGTCGTGGCGTCCCGCGCGGACGTGCTCCGGCTCCTCCTGATCGTGTCGGTGGTCGTCTTCCCGCTCCTCGCCGCAGGAGGACTCCTCGCAGGATGGTATGTCGCGGGGCGCATGCTCCGCCCGCTGCGTTACATGGACGCGGCGGCACGGCGGGCGGCACAAGGACATCTCGACCACCGCATCAACCTGACCGGTCCCCGCGATGAGATCACCGACCTCGCGCACACCTTCGACGGAATGCTCGCCGAGCTGGAACGCTCCGTCGACTCCTACCGCCGGTTCGCACAGAACGCGTCGCACGAGCTGCGGACCCCTCTCGCGACGACGCGCGCGATGCTCGACGTCGCGCTCGGCGCGCCTTCGGACGACTCGACCGCGCTGCTGACCCGGCTAAGGACCACGAACGAGCGCAGCATCGTCACCGTCGACGCTCTCCTCGACCTCGCGGAGGTCAGCGCCCGCGCGATCAGGACCGACCCCGTCGACCTCGCCCGGCTCGTCGCAGGGCTCATCGACGAGGTCGGCGAGGAGGCCGCGCTGACCGACATCACGATCACCGCCGCACTCGACTCGGCCCCCGTGGAGGGAGACCCCGCGCTCCTCCGTCAGCTCGTCCTCAACCTGCTCCACAACGCGATCCGGCACAACATCCCCGGGGGCTGGATCACCGTCGAGACCCGCGACCGCACCGATACGGAAGTCGTCCTGCAGATCGCCAACAGCGGTGCGCCGATCCCCGCGACCGGAGTGGAACGGCTCTCGGAGCCGTTCTACCGCGCGACAGGCCGCACCTCGAAGGGTCCGGCCACGGGCCGCGGCCTCGGGTTGTCCATCGTCGCGGCGATCGCCGAACGGCACCAGGCCGAGCTCCTCTTCACCGCCCCCGACGAGGGCGGGCTGATCACTCGCCTCGCCTTCCCCCGACGCCGCCCCGCGTGATGACGCCTGTGAACTGACGCGTCCCGGATGGCGCGTTATCGCGCCGCCGGCTGCTGCTGGGTCGCGCAGTGGATCCCGCCGCCGCCCGCGGCGATGGGATCGATGTCGAGCTGCACGATCTCACGACCCGGGAACAACGCCGCAAGCGTCGTCTTGGCATGGCTGTCACCGGCATCGTCGCCGAACTGCGGCGCGATCACGGCACCGTTGCACACATAGAAGTTCACGTATCCGGCCGCGAAGTCGTCGTTCGCGAACTCCGGGCGCACCGTGCTCGGTCCCGGCAGGACGTGCACCTCGAGAGCGCGCCCCTTCGCGTCCACGGCGCTCCCGAGGATCTCGAGATGACGGCGGGTGACGGCATGGTCGTAGCTGTCCGGATCGTCGTCCCGACCCGCGACGACCACACCGGGTCGGGCGAAACGCGCATAGAAATCGGTGTGGCCATCCGTGATGTCCTTCCCGGCGATCCCGGGAAGCCAGATCACGTGGCGGATGCCCAGCAGCCGATCGAGCTCCTTCTCGACGTCCTTCTTCGACCACCCCGGATTACGGTTCTCGTTGATCACGCAGCTCTCGGTGATGATCGCCGTCCCCTCTCCGTCGACCTCGAGCGCACCGCCCTCGAGCACGAGCTCGGTGCGGATACGGCCCGTTCCCGCGTCCTTGCAGACTTCTTCCGCGACCCGGGCGTCGAGGGCGTGCTTCTGCTTGTCTCCCCAGCCGTTGAAGTTGAAATCCACCCCTGCCAGGCCGTCGTCGGTGCGCACGAAGGTCGGACCGGTGTCCCGCATCCACAGGTCGTCCGCATCCTGCTCGATGAGCTTCACGCCTTCGAGGTCGACGCCTGCGGAACCGCCCTTCGCGACCAGCGCGGTGACGGGCTCGTAGCGCGCGATCGTTCGCGCGAGCTCCTGCAGCGTCTCACGCACCGCAGGCGCCAGTTCCTCACCCCACACCTCGTCATCGACGTGAAGGCTCATCCAGGTGGAGGCGTGCTGAGCCCCTTCGTCGGGCATGACCCCGCCGACGGAGTCGGAGACGGGCGTCTTGCCGTCCGGGGTCGGGCTGCAGCCGGCCAATGTCGCGAGCGCCCCTGTTCCGGCGGCGACAAGGAGGGTACGGCGGGTGATGTCCATCGGGCGGGCTCGCTCTCGTCGAGGTCTCGTGTCAGGTCCGTTGCGCGCGGGCGACGTGAAGGATCGCTTCCGCGCCCGCCCGGATCAACGTCTTCGCCGCGGTGACGTCGATCTGGCCTGATAGCCAACGGCTGGACAGTCCCTCCACCAAGGCGGTCAGCAACGTCGTCGTCGTTGCCAGCTCCTCCTCGGGGACACCCGCCTTCTGCAGTGGTGCGTACAGGCGCTGCTCCCACTCGCGCGTGCTTCGGCCGAGGGCGGCCTGCAGCTCCGTTTCGAAAACGGCGATGGCGCGGATCTCGTTCCACACCACGGAGTCGTCCCGCACGTCGCTGTCTTCTTCGAACTCGGCGACGAGCAGGTCGATCACCGAGTCCGTGCCGTGCTCGGTTGCGGACGGACCTCGCTCCTGGACCGCCGTGTTGACCGCTTCGATCGTGGCGTTGAGGAGACCTGCACGATCCTCGAAGTGGTAGTAGACCAGCCCGAGCGAGACGCCGGCGCGCTTCGCGACGCGTTGCACGCGGAGACCGCGCACACCGCTGCGGGCGATCTCATGACGACTCGCCAGAAGGATTCGCTCGCGTGCGTCTGATTCCGTCATCGCTGCCTCCGTGATCATTCCTCCGAGATCCGTTCCGCCTGCGTGGGGACCCCGTCGTTCACCCCAGTCTCGGGCCAGATCCGGAGAGCGAGCAAATAGAACCCTCCGCCGACGAGCATCGACAGGGGCAGGCTCACGTCGAGCCCTCCGGCGATCTGCGCGAACGGAGCGACGTAGAGCTCGTTCTGCACGGTCAGGAGCCCCACCAACGCCCCCGCGAGCAGGGCGAAGACGGCCCGCAGATTCCACCCGTGGAAGAACCAGTACCGACCGCCGCCGCGTCCGAGACCGTAACGCTGCAGCGCGACGGGATCGTATCGGCCACGGCGGGCCACGATGAAGCCGATGCCGTTGATGATCACCCACGGACCTGCGACCGCGTTGAGCACGACGGTCATCGCCGTGATCGACGAGATCGCATCGGTGGCGATCACCCCCAGGTACATCACGGCGATCGCGATCACGGAAGTGATCAAGGTCGTCTGCGTGCGGCTCAGCCGCGGCACGATGGACTCGAGATCGAGCCCGCTCGCATAGATGTTGATGACGCCCTGCCCGAAACCTCCCATGATCGCGAGAACCAGCAGCGGCACGAGATACCAGCCGGGCGCGGTCCTCACCAGATCTGCGACGTACGAGGGGGACATGGTCACGAACGTGCTCGCCGTGAAGGCGCCGAACGCGGCTGTTGCGAAGAGCCCCAGGAAGATGCCCGCGCACGCGGCGACCGCGACCTGGCGATCCGTGAACCGCTTCGGATTGATCCTCCGCGCGTAGTCGCCGATGGAGGGCGCGTAGGAGAGCGGGCCTCCGATCGAGATCGTCACGGCGAAGAGCCAGGTCGGCCAGAACCCGCCGAGCAGGTACTCCCCCGTGCTGCGGCCCGCATCGAATCCCGGTGCGAACGCGAACATCCCGACGAGCAGCACGAGCCCGGCGATAGGGATGATGAACTTCTGCAGGGCGACGATCGTGCCGTGCCCGTACAGGGCGATGAGGACGACCTCGACGGCGATGATCGCGTAGCCGATGATGAAGGCGGTGCTGTTCTCCGGCGTGCCGAACAGTCGGTGCGCGCCGGCGACGAGCGCTTCACCCGACGTCCAGACCGCGATCGCTGCGTACGCGATCGCGAACAACAGCGTCAGGAACGATCCGAGCAGCCGGCCCCGCATGCCGAAATGCGCGCCGCTGGAGACCGGGTTGTTCGTGCCGGTCCGGCTGCCGAGCAGGGTCATCGGGATCATGAGCACGAGGCCGATCGCCAGCCCCACGGCGCTCGAGGCGATCGCCTGCCAGAAGTTCAGACCGAACGTGACCGGCAACCACCCGAAGATCACCACCGACAACGCGAGATTCCCGCCCACGAAGACCCGGAACATGTTCGCCGGCGAGGAGCGACGCTCCGCCGTGGGCACGTAGTCGACCCCGGCCTTCTCGATCCGGCCGAACTGATCGATCGTCTCGGTCGCTGATGTTCCCGTGACGGACACGGTTTCGACGCTCGGCGGCGCTGCCTTGCTCATAGATTCTGCTCCCTGATTCGGTTCTGCGTGGCTATGCTAGCCATGACTGAAAATTCAGTCAATGCCTTGTTTGCGACAAAAGGAGACGAAGTGGTCCTCCCTGAACCCACCGCGACGATCGCCGAACTCCGCGAGATGCTGCTGTCCGGATCCCTCTCGGCCCGGCAACTGCTGGATCAGCATCTGGAGCGGATCCGCGAGCACGCCGACCTCAATGCCATCGTCGTGCCGAATCCGGCGGCGAACGACGAGGCCGCGGAATCGGATTCCCGACTGCGCGCGGGCACGGCCCGCCCGCTCGAAGGCGTGCCGTTCACGGTGAAGGATTCGTACATGGTCCGGGGGCTGACCGTCGCGTCCGGCTCCCCCGCGTTCAAGGATCTCGTCGCCCAGTGGGATGCCTTCTCCGTGGAATCGCTGCGCCGGTCAGGTGCTGTCCTCATCGGCAAGACGAACATGCCCCCGATGGCCGATGGCGGAATGCAGCGCGGCCTGTACGGGCGCGCGGAGAGCCCGTTCAACGCGGAGTACCTCGCGGCCGCATACGCGTCCGGATCGTCGAACGGCTCCGCCGTCGCCGTAGCCGCATCCCTGTGCCAGTTCGGCATGGGCGAGGAGACGGTCTCCTCCGGCCGCAGCCCCGCATCCAACAACGGCATCGTCGCCTACACGCCGTCGCGCGGCGTCCTCTCCCTGCGCGGCAACTGGCCGCTCTTCCCGACCCGCGACGTGCCCGTTCCGCACACGAAGTCGGTCGCGGACATGCTCGAGATCCTGAATGTCCTCGTGCAAGACGATCCGCACTCCCGCGGGGACTTCTGGAGAGAACAGCGAGCGGTTCCCCTCCCCGCGCCCAGCTCGCATCGGCCGGAGGACTACCGCTCCCTCGCCACAGCAGGCGCCCTCCGCGGCATGCGCCTCGCCGTCCCGCGCCGGTATCTCGGAAAGTCGACCGACGTGCCGATCGACGTGCATCCCGACGTGCTCGGCCTCTGGGAGCAGACCCGCACGCTTCTCGAGAACGCCGGAGCGACGGTGGTCGAAACCGACTTCCCCCTCATCGACCAGTACGAGGGCACCAGCGAGGGGCACGACCGCCTCCACGAATTCGCCGAGCTCCCCGACGACTGGATGGCACACGAGTACACCACCCTGGTCGCGGCCGCGTGGGACGACTTCCTGCGCGCCAACGGCGATCCGGTCATTCCGCGCCTGGCAGGGGTCGACCCGGCAACGATCTTCCCCCTGCCCGAGGGCGCCCTGCCCGACCGCTACCCCGAGGTGGAGGACAACCTCAACCGATACGACGAGATCCTCGAGATCAGTCGGCGCCGGCCTGGCGCTCTCGACCCGGACGGACCTCCGCTGAGTGCCGCCGGCCTTCCCGGCTTCGACACCGCACTCCGGCGTTTGGAGTCGCTCCGCGAGGAATTGCTGGAGTCGTGGCTCGAGGAGAACGGCTTCGACGCCGTTGTGTTCCCCGCGAATGCCGATGTCGGCCGCGCCGACGCCGATCGGAACCCCGCCTCCGCGGAGCTCGCGTGGCGCAACGGCACCTTCTACTCCAACGGCAACCTGGCGATCCGCCACCTCGGGATCCCGACCGTGACGACGTCGATGGGGGTCATGGCATCGACCGGCATGCCGGTCGGTGTGACCTTCGCGGGCGCCGCGTACTCCGATCCCCGTCTCCTCAGCCTGGCCTGGGATTTCGAGCGCGTGCGCGGAGTGCGCCCGGTGCCGCCGTCGAGCGGAGGACGTTCGTCCTGACTCCGGCCACCCGCCGTCGTCGCCGACACCCGAGACCTCGGCGTGCGAGAGTCAGAGGCTCTGCCGCAGCGACCGCGCGACGGTGAGACCGGTGAAGAGGCATCCGCCGAGGAAAGTCCCTTCGAGGGCGTTGTAGCCGTGGGCGCCGCCACCGCCGAACCCGGCGGCTTCACCGGCGGCGTAGAGCCCGGGGACCGGATGTCCGTCGAGTCCCGGCACACGGCCTCCGAGATCCGTCTGGATGCCGCCGAGCGACTTGCGCGTGAGCGTGCGCAGCCGGACAGCGATGAGCGGACCGGACTTCGCGTCGAGGAGCCGATGCCGGCGAGCGACCCTGGCGAGCCGGTCACCACGGTAACGGCGAGCGTTGAGTTGTGGCCAGGGGCGACCGAGTGAGAGGTCGCGTCGACGTGCCCGTCAGTGACGTCCTGCCCGTTCACCCCGTCGAGCCGGATGACCGTTCTCCCGGATGGGCGGGTTCTCGAAGGGATTACGCGCTCGTCCAGATGTCCTCCAGGAAGCGGCGCACCTGTTCGATCTGCTCCCGGTCCTCGGGAGCCTGGCCCATGAACACACCGTGCAGGGCGCCCTCCCACACATGAAGTTCCGCGCGGACGCCCGCCCGGAGGAGCTTGCGGTGAAGTCGCACCGTGTCCGAGAGAAGGAAGTCTCTCGTCCCGGCCGTCAGGATGGCCGGAGGGAAGTCCTCGGTGAAGGTCCCGAACAGGGGCGAGATGTACGGCTCGGTCAGTTCGCGGCCGTTTCGATACAGCTCCAGCATGTTCTCGAACCGTCCCGGGAGCGCAAAGCTGTTCGTGGTCCAGGTGTCGCCCGCCAGGGTGAAGTCCACGCAGGGAGAGATGAGGACTGCGGCGGCTGGCATGGGCAGGCCCTCATCGCGCGCTCGCAGGAGCAACGCCGCCGTGAGATTGGCGCCACCGGATTGCCCGCCGATCGCGATGTTCTCCGGTTTGTGTGTTCGCAGGAGATGGCGATACACCGTGATGCAGTCATCGAGGCCGGCAGGAAACGGGTCCGAGGGAAGTTGGCGGTAGTCCATCCCCCAGGTCTGCACTCCGATGTTCGCAGCGATCAGCTGCGTGGAGCGACGGGCAGTCGCACCGCCACCCCAGATGAAACCGCCGCCGTGAATGTAGAGAAGGACTCGCTCGTCGTCGCTGCCGATATCGTCCGGCTCGGCGATGAAGAACCTGGCTCCGTCGACTTCGGCCGGCTCAACCATCGCGATGACGTCCGTCGCGACCGCTCCCGTGGTTGCGAGAGCCAGGGCCTCCACGGTCGCCGGGTCGTCGGAGGCAGCCGCCTCTCCGAGGGCGCGCCAGGCCATGACATCATCGGGTGCGGGATCGGGCTGCGGAGGACGTTGTGCCACGAGCGCCAGGATGTTCTGCGCCTCAGGGCTGATGCTGCTGGGGATGGGGAAGGTGGTCATGGGTGGTCTCTTTCGGCAGGGGTGGGGATTCGGGGGCTCAGCGGTCGAGGAGTGGCGAGTGGCGCTGACGCTCTGCCACGGCACGTCGGCCGAGCCAGTACAGGCTCGGCTTGGCCGTGCGCAGGAAGGTGGTCCGGTCGACGGCGATGAGCCCGAACGTGGGCCCCCAGTGGCCCCACTCGTAGTTGTCGAGGATGCTCCAGTGCAGGTATCCGCGGACATCGACTCCCTCGGCGACCGCTGCTGCGAGCCCGGCAAGAGCCTCTTCCGTGTAGGCGATGCGGCGTGTGTCGTCTGCCGTCGCGATTCCGTTCTCCGTGACGAGAACGGGGACGCGCGCCACCTCCGCGGCGTGGCGCACGGCCGTGCCGAGAGCATCGGGCCGGTAGGCGGCGCCCGTGAGCGAGTTGTCCGGATGCGGAGGGTGCGCGACGAGGCCGTTCTCGTCCACGGCCTGGGACGAATAGGACTGGACTCCGAGGAAGTCATCCTCGCGGGACGCCTCGAGGTAGAGGTCCTCCCAGTCATAGCGGACGGACGCGAGCTTGTCCTCGTTGCCGGGCGTGGCGGTGAGTGCCAGACAGGCCACGCTCCAGCCGACCCTTGCACCGGTTGCATCGCGGAGGATATCGCGCACGGCGCGGTGCAGCTCGATGAACCGCCTTCCGATCTCCGGATCCGGGTCGGGAAGCCGCGCGGCCCGCGCAGCGCCGCTCTCGTCTTCGACGGTGGGGCTGACCCACTCACCGGCATCTCCGGCATCGAACACCTGCTGCGCTTTGAGCATCATCGAGAGCATGTTGGGTTCGTTGAAGGTGATGATCCACTCGACGTCTGTGAGGATGGGGATGACCGTGTCGATGTAGGTTCGCCACCGCTCGAATGCCGTGTCGCCGGTCCAGCCTCCCTCTTCGGCGAACCAGAGAGGGATCGTGAAGTGGTTCAGAGTGATCACGGGCGTGAGGCCCAACTCGCGAGCGGTGTCGATCATGCGCCGATAGTGGGCGAGTTCTGCGAGCGAGACGTGGCCCGCTCGAGGCTCCACGCGCGCCCACTCGACACCGAAGCGGTAAGTGTCGAGCCCCGCGTCCGCCAGCAGCTGCATGTCCTCGCGGTAGCGGTGGTAGCTGTCGACGGCATCGCCGCTGGGCTCCATGCCCGGGAAGCTGCCTTCGATCTTCCACCAGTCGCTAGCGAGGTTGTTGCCCTCGATCTGGTGGGGTGCGGAGGAGGCGCCCCAGAGGAAGCCGGGTCGGAAGTGGGACATGTGCTTCTCCTGCGTGCTCATCGGGCTCGGGCCGGGGTGATGGTGAGGGTGGCATCGAGCCGAGCCGTCGCGTCTCTGCCGATGCCGACCTCGATCGTCGTGGCATCCTGCGTTTCGGTTCGCGTGGCGGCGCTCCAGTAGCGCAACTGTGCGGGACCGAGGGGAAAGGTGACCGTGCGCTTCTCGCCGGGGCGGAGGGTGAGGCGCTCGAAGCCCTTGAGTTCGCGAATCGGACGGGAAGACGCACCGTGTCTCTGGTGGATGTACAGCTGTGCGACCTCGTCCGCGGTGCGATCCGACGTGTTGCGGACTTCGACGGAGACCAACGCGATGTCGCCGACAGTCATCGTGTCGCGGTCAAGGCGCAGAGCGGAGTACTCGAACTCGGCGTAAGAGAGGCCGTACCCGAAGGGGAACAGCGGAGTGCTCTCCTCCTCGAAGTAGCGGTTGGATTGCTCCTGTGGCTGGAAAGTCCGCAGGTGCGAGGAGATGAGCGGCACCTGTCCGACGTGGCGCGGCCAGGTGAACGGAAGCCGACCGGCCGGCGAGGTCTCACCGAGCAGGGTCGCCGCGACAGCGTCACCGCCACGGGTCCCGGGGTACCAGGCCTGCAGGATCGCGGAGACGTGCCCGCTCGCCCAGCGAAGGTCGAGCGGGCGACCCGAGACGACGATGAGGATGACCGGGGTTCCGGTGGCGGCGATCTTCTCGAGTTGTTCCTGCTGGCGGCCGGGGAGGTCCAGCGTCGACGTGGACGCCTTCTCACCGGCTTGGTTCTGACGTTGACCCACGACGACCACGGCGACGTCGGCGGAGGCAGCAGCGGTGACCGCGCGCTCGATCTCGGCGTCGTCATCCCAGTCGTCCGGGGTCGGACTGATGGTCCGGTCGGCCTGATCGAATGCCGACGGGAACCTGCGCTCGAGGATCCCCGCCCCTGGCTCGTACACGACAGCGTCGTCGCCGAGGCGGGAACGCAGCCCGTCGAGGATCGTGACGGTCTCCGCGGTGTCGTGATCGAAGACCCAGGGGCCGAGCAGGTCGCGCCGGCTGTCCGCGAGCTGCCCGATGACCGCGACCCGCCCGAGACGCTCGGGGGACAGCGGGAGGGCACCATCGGCGTTCTTGAGGAGCACGAATGACTGTTCGGCGGCGATCCGCGCGACATCGCGATGTTCGCCCGCGTCGAGCACGTCGTTGACGACGGAGGCGTCGGCATAGGGCCGCTCGAACAGGCCGAGGCGGAACTTGGCTTCCAGCACTCGTCGAACAGCGACGTCGAGGACGCCCTCGTCGATCAGCCCCTCGGCGACAGCGGCGGGCAGGCGGGAGAAGGCCGCGTCCGACATGGCCATCTCCATGTCGAGCCCTGCGTCCAGAGCGCGGACCGCCGCGTCCGACAGATCTTTCGCGAAGTGCTGTGTCTCGAGGGAGCGTACAGCGTTCGCGTCGGACACGACGAACCCCTTGAAGCCCATCTCGTCGCGGAGGATCTCGGTCAGCAGCCACCGGTGCGCAGAGGCGGGGATGCCGTTGAGATCCATGTACGCGCTCATCACGTTCGCCGCGCCCGCGTCGATGGCCGCACGGAACGGGGGAAGATACACGTTGCGCAGTTCGGAGTCGGAGACCTCGGCGTCGTCGTAGTCGCGCCCACCGCGCGCGGCGCCGTAACCGGCAAGGTGTTTGGGGCCGGCGAGGAGACGGTCGCCTGCGAGATCTCCCTGGAATCCGCGAACCTGAGCCGCTGCGACAGCCGCTCCGAGCACGGGATCCTCTCCGGCGCCTTCGACGATGCGTCCCCAGCGGGGGTCGCGGGCGATGTCGATCATGGGCGCGAACGTCCAGTGGATCCCCACGGCTCGCGCTTCACGGGCGGCCACCGTCTGCGCCTGTTCGATGAGCGCGGGGTTCCAGCTCGCAGCCAGGGCGATCGGGACGGGGAGGATCGTGCGGAAGCCGTGAATGACGTCGAAGCCGAACAGGAGCGGGATCCCGAGACGAGTCTCCTCGACGGCGATCTTCTGGAGCCGGGTGATCAGGTTCACGTCGGTGACGAAGAGCACGGATCCGACCTTCCCCTGTTCCAGCGCGGCTTCGACTGCTGCGGGTTGGTCGAGGAAGGCGCGGTGCTCGGGAGGAAGCGCGTCGATGTCGAAGTCCTCAGGCAGCTCGGCAGGACCGAAGTGGAAGTACTGGGTGAGCTGCCCTGCCTTCTCGTCGAGAGTCATCTGTGCGAGGAGGTCATCGACGCGGGCCGAGACAGGCGCGTCGGCATCCCGGTAGAGCGGCGCGGTCCTCCGATCCTCCACGGGATCGGAAGCGGGTGCAGAGGGTGAGGTGTTGATCATGCGTGCTCCTTCGTGTTGCGCGCTGCTGCCGCACCGGGGTCGCGCGGCTCGTCGCTCAGCGCTTGCAGGGTCGTGGTCGCAGTGCCGTGCCGGTCAGACGATGCGTGCAGTGTGATCGTGCCGGGTTCGCCGGTGGTGCGGACGATGGCCAGCGCACGGCCTCGGTACGTCTGGTGTTGGTCGTCGACGTAGCTCTCCCGTGTGGCCGGCGCCGCGCTGGCGAGGCTGAGGAGCTCCGCAGGCCCAGAGACGCTGACGCGGACCCGGTCATGGGCGACGACGTCGACGATCCCGTCCTCGTCGGCCAGTTCGACCCGGACGAAACTCAGGCCATCCGGTCCCGACATGTGATCGGTCTCGGGTCGGAGCGACAGGCGTGGCGCGCCGGCGCTCCGGAGCGAACGGCGTCCGATCTCCTGACCCCGGCGGTAGGCGATCGCGGTCAGCTCGCCCTTCTCATATGGTGCGCGGAACGTGGAAAGGAAGCCGGTGGCGGCACCGCCTCGGCGGCGACCGAGAGAGCGGCCGTTCAGCTGCAGCTCGACGTGATCCCCGCGGGAGTACACCTCGATCTGCGCCCACCCTGTGGCGTCTCCCCACGACCAGGTGGGGAGCGCGTCCGAGGCGAGCCAGGGCGTCCTGTTCGGCCGATGCCCGGCGCGGTCGAGCGGACGAACCGCGATCCCTGGACGGTCGCTGATTCCCCAGACGGCCTGGGTGAGGTGAACGGCAACTGTGGGCTGACCGGTGATGTCGAAGACTCCACAGCCGGCAAGGATCCCCGGGTATGGCTTGGCGATACCGCCCGGTTCCTCGCCGTAGCTCCAGTACCCGAGGCCCACCTCTCCGAGGTAGTCCCAGCCCGTCCAGCTGAAGTCGCCGATCACTCCGGAGATGGAGGTCACGCGCTTCCAGATTGCGGGCAGATCGCCGACCATCGATTCGGTCCCGAGAATGACTCGATCCGGGTGGCGTCGACGGGCACCGGCATAGCTGGCATAGCCGTAGTTGTAGCCGGCGATGTCGACGACATCGAAAACACCCCTGGTCGCGCGCTCAGCAGCCGGGAGCGTGGACGCGAGCACCATGAGCCGTCCCATCTTCGCCGCCGCCTGGTTGGCTGCCGTGCTCGTCGCGGGCTTGCGTTCGGGCGGCCCTTCCTCGCCCGCCGACGGTTTGGCGCGAACCGCCATCATCGCCAGCAACGGATTGACGGCGATGGTGGTCGGACGCGTCGGATCCATCCGGCGGAAGTGATCCTGGAGCTGTCCAGCGACATCGACTCCCGCAGGGGTGGCCGACTCGGCGATCTCGTTCCCGATCGAGTACATGATCACGCAGGGCCGGTTGCGGTCCTTCGCGATCATCGA
The DNA here is from genome assembly GCF_056397105.1 of Microbacterium sp. 05N427. Classification (NCBI taxonomy): domain Bacteria; kingdom Bacillati; phylum Actinomycetota; class Actinomycetes; order Micrococcales; family Microbacteriaceae; genus Microbacterium; species Microbacterium sp. 05N427. The sequence continues at coordinate 189,680 of NZ_JBFTMT010000010.1, read as the reverse complement.
AGCGATGTCGTCGCGCCATTGCTCGTGGAAGCGCGGCGATTCGTCGTGCGGCGTCTTCTTGCGGAACCAGATGTCGCTGAGCTCGTCCATCACGTAGAGTCCGAGCTCGTCGCACGCGTCGAGGAACGCGCGAGAGAGCGGATTGTGCGCACTGCGGATCGCGTTGAAGCCCGCCTCCTTCAACAGGCGCGCCCGGCGCCATTCCGCGGACGAGAAGGTCGCGGCGCCGAGTGGGCCGTTGTCATGGTGCACCGCCGTGCCCCGCAGCAGTACGGGTTGACCGTTGATCCGCAGACCCTGTTGGGCATCGACCTGGACCGTTCGCAGTCCCGTGCGAAGGGACCCCTCATCCAGCACCCCGTGGTCGGCCTCAAGGCGCACGGCAATGTCGTAGAGGTGCGGATGTTCCGCGGACCACGGTCGGGGCGAGGGCACCCGCAGCTCGAGATCGACACCGCCACCGCCACCGCCACCGCCTGGTATCGACGACGTCGCGCTTGCGATGATGCGACCTTGATCGCGGATCTCCACCTCGACGCGGGCAGCGGGCACGGGGTCGCCCTCGGTCGATACCGATACCTCGACCTCCGCCTGTCCGGCATCCAACGTGCGGGTCCGCACGCGGATGCCGTCCTTCGCGATTCGTGTCGGTGAAGCGCTGTCCAGCCACACCGGGCGGTAGATTCCCGAACCTGTGTACCAACGACTCTTGGGGGTGCGCGAGTTGTCCACCACCACCTCGATGAGGCCCTCCACCCCAGGGGCGAGGTGCCGAAGCGGCACGGTGAACTCCCGATACGGGCTCTCACTGCGACCGACCTCGGCCCCGTCAACGGTGACGATCGTGCTGCCGTAGACGCCCTCGAACACGAGAGAGTATTCGCGCTCGTCAGCGTCCTCCGGCGGGGACCAGAGCTTGCTGTAACGGTAGATCCCGCCGGGGAAGAAGCCTCCGTGGTTTCCGGTGCCCGCGTCCTCCGACCTCTGCTCCGAGATCATCGCGTCGTGTGGCAATCTGACGGCGCTTCCGCGGCCGTCGCCGCCGCCACGGAAGAAGGTCCATCCGGCGGTGAACAATGTCATGGTCATGGTAATGCTCCAGGTCGGTCAAGGGGCGACAGTGAGAAGACGTTCAGCGCACGCTCTTGACCTTCCACTGCACGATGATTCCGGAGACGATCGTCAGCGCGGCTGCGACTACGAAGAGCAGGCCGTAGTTCTTCTCTCCCTGGCTCACGCCGATGAGGATCAGCGGGGCCGCGAGGAGAGGCGCAACGGCCTGCGCGATCGATCCGGAGTAGCCGTTGATGCCGAGGAAGCGACCAGCGTTGTCATCTTTCTCGGGCAGGACCATCAGCACGATCGCCTGGTCGACGGATGAGAAGACCCCCAGGGCCAGTCCAGTGAGGCAGGAACCGAGCAGAAGGACGACGAAATCGTTGCCGCCGAAGGCGAGCGTGATCGATCCCGCCGTGTAGACCACACCGGACCCGAGCACGAAGGCGCGGCGACGCTTGAGCTTGTCGGAGAGGAACCCTCCCAGGAGAGCGCCGATGCCGGTGACGACGATGCCGATTGTCGAGAACACGATGATGAGGCTTCCGATGTCGGCGACCTGACCGCTCGCGGTGAGCCGCGACGCGAAGAACAGCGAACTGAACGTCGAAGCGAAGGTGACGCCTGTCATGAACAACAGTCGTGCCAGCCAGTTCCAAGCGAAGTCCGGGTACTGACGCGGGTTGAAGACGAAGCTGGTGAGCAGTTTGCCGGCACTGACCTTGTCCTCGAACTCCACGTCTCTGGAATCGCGCTCCTTGACGAACAGGACCCACGCCATCATCGCCAGCAGACCGACACCGCCCGGCACGAGGAACACCAGGGTGTTGTTTCCGATGAAGGAGCTGGCCAGAGCGATACCGGCGACCGGCGCCACCATCTGGATGAATCCGGACATGCCGGCCACACGCCCGTACTGAGACTCAGGCAAACGGTCTGCCTGTGACTGGATCAGCGTGTTCATGCTGCCGTTCCAACCGACAGCCGTGACGATCCAGCCGAGCAGCAACGTCGGGACGTTGGGCGCCTGGGCGATCACGATCAGGCCAACGAAGCCGAGGAGGGCGGTCCCGAAGGCGAAGGGTCGACGGCGACCGAAGCGCGAACGCGTGCGGTCGCTCCAGAGGCCCGCCAAGGGCCCGACGATCGTGGTCACGATCGCACCGACACCGATGACGTAACCGAGAACTTCGACGTGCGACGGTGCCAGTTCCTGGACCCGCAGAGACAGCGTCAGACCGATCGGCGCCACAAGAGCCACGTATGCGCCGAACATTCCGAGGAGGAGGAACGTGACGTACCGGCGCGACACCGGGGTGCGCACGGTGCCGGTCGACGTGTTCTCGGCCTGTGTATCTGCGGCGAGGGTTTGCTGGGCCGGTGAAGCGGGAGCTCCGGGCACCGCCGATGCGAAGGGATTGTCCGACATCATGACTCCTTTGTCTCCGGCTCGGGTCGCCGGACTCTGATGATGAGTTCCACGGTCATTATCACGTGATAATTGGTAGTTGACCACGAAAGGTATCACGTGTCAATTCGGTACCGTAGAATTGGGGTTCCAGAGCGCGAGGAGGACCGATGGCCGCTACCAGTGCAGATGTCGCGCGGCGCGCAGGCCTCTCCCGCGCCACGGTCAGCCAGATCCTCAACGGCCATACCCAGCGTTTCACCGCCGATACCGCTCAGCGGGTCCTTCAGGCAGCGGGCGAGCTCGACTACGAGCCTTCCGCTGCCGGGCGGATGCTGCGCAGGGGATCCAGCGACTTCATCGTGGCGCTCATCCCCGACACCACGTACGGCAGTAACCTGCAGGACATCTTCGATCCCCTCACCGAGAGTCTCGCCGAGCACGGCCTCAGCCTCGTTCTGCACTTTTCGATGGGCGCGCCGGGCTCGCTGGACCGGATCCTTGGCGGCATCAGGCCTCGAGCCGTGCTCTCGCTCCGGCCCTTCAGCCCCGAGGAGAGACAGATCCTCGCAGAGCGAGAAGTTCCGGGATTCGATACGACGACCGGCACTGATTTCGACGGCCACATCGGAGCGCTCCAAGCGCAGCACCTGATCGCCCGGGGATTCGAGCGGCTCGCCTTCGTGCACTTGCACGATCGTCGATCCAACCCGTAYGGCCCAGGGAGGGAGCAAGCGGTCGTGAACGCCTGCGCCACCGCCGGGCTGCCGTCGCCGCGCATTCTGGGCATCGCGATCAACCGGGCTTCGGCCGATGCGGCGCTCGCCACCATCGAGCCGGGGACCGGGATCGCTTGCTACAACGACGACGTCGCCATCGCCATGATGACGGCGATCGAGAGGCGCGGATGGCGCATCCCGGCCGATGTCGGCGTGATCGGGATGGACAACACGCCCCTGGCGCAGGTGATGAATCCCGCACTGACGACGATGGGTTACGACCTTGCCGCAGCGGCTCGCCTGGCCGCCAACGCTGCCTTGCTCGCCCTCGGGCAGAACGTCACCGTCTCGCCACCCGACCTCGACTTGCGGGTCATCGAGGGCGGCTCCTGCTGACCCGGCTCGCTGAGGGCGTCATCCGATTTCTCTCGAGGGGACGTTCCCCGTCGGGAAGCGCGTCCCATGATGGCAAGGTCAAGGCGCCCGCCGCGGGGCGGAGGCGGGCATTCATCGCGCCGGCTCCGACCCGATGCGGAATGCGTGACGGATCCGCGGCCACTCGGATGCGACCCAGTCGCCGACGATCCTCGTGCGATCCTCTACGGCCGCGGCGGGAAAGGCCAACCCGCGGGTCGGCACGCTCGCGCCGAGCTCGACGAGGAGCGGGCGGAGGGTCGTATCCACCGCCAGGGCATGCGTCGGCGCCCCGATCGTGAGCACCGGCACCGCGGTGAGACCCCGCAGCCCGTCGGATCCGTAGCGGTCCAGGAACGCCTTCAACAGGCCCGTGTAGGCGGCCTTGTAGGTGGGGCTCGCGATGACCGCCACGTCGGCGGTCGCGATCCGGCTCAGCAGGTCATCGAGCCGTGGCTCGGGAAAGCGGAAGAGCGCCTCCGCGACGTCCGCGAGGTCGATCGTGGCGTCGATATCCGCGCCGCCGCGAGCAGCGAGCAGGGCCGCCACCTCTTCTGCGACGAGGCGGGTGCGCGAAGCTGGCTGGGGGTTTCCCACCAGCACTGCGATCCGGGTCATGAGATTCCCTTCGAGAGTGAGGCCGCCCCCAGAAGACGCGGGTCATTGGGTCATGACCCTGTCCGAACGCCGCGTCAGCCCACGAGCACACGGCCGCCCGCGACGACGGGGGTCCTCACCGCGAGAAAGGTGGTGTGCCGGCGCAGAGCGAAGCCCAGACGCTCGTAGACGCGGATGGCTCCGACGTTCGACGCCGCCGCGTGCAGCAGCGCTTGGTCACCGCGTCGCTGGATGTGGAAGGCGACATCGAGGACGAGACGGGAGGCGATGCCCTGACCACGGAATTCGGCATCCGTCGAGACCGCGCTGATCTCCGTCCAGCCCTGAGGATGCAGTCGCTCCCCCGCCATCGCGATGAGACGACCGCCGCGGCGGATCCCGATGTAGCGACCCAGCTCGACGGTGCGAGGACGGAACGGACCCGGCTGGTTCCGCTCGACGAGCGCGAGCATCTCGGGCACGTCATCCGTGCCCAGTTCGATCGCCTCATCGTCCGGGAGGGGCTGCAGCGCGTCGGTCTGCACCAGCTGCACCCCATCGCCTCGGCCGAGCTCCTCCCATCCGTCCGGGAGGTCGGGATCAGCCCCTGAGATACCGATCTCCTGCCCGGGACCGACCAGTTCGACGAGTGCCTGCCAGACCCCGGGGTCGTCCCAGGTGCGCGCCGCCACGAAGGGCGCGACGTCGGCGGGGTATCGGCGCACCACGTCATCGCCGATCGCGAAGGAGGCGTGCGGACCGGTCAGTGCATGCCACGCCGGATTGTCGAGGACGTTGTCGCTGGGGGATGCGGAAACCATGACGCGGATCCCTCTCTCTTCTCTTCAATGGGGGCCGAGGACACCCACGGTAAGTACAGCACCGATGCTCGCGATGACCGCCCCGCCGACTGTGTCGCCCGGTGACAGGATGCAACGCCGCGTGTCGGAGCACGACGGTTCTTGACCGTCTGCATCAGCTCGTGACCCCTGCTCACGACCGGTGCCGCCGCCGATGGAAGCATCGCTCGAACGGAGCTCTCGCGTCCCGCAGACTCCGCCGGATCCATGCCACGAAGAGCGAAAGGAGCACCCCCGATGTCGATCACGGACGCGTCACGACGGAGCATCGCGCGCCACCTCGCATCGAGACTCGGCCAAGCAGTGATCGTGCTGTGGGCCGCGTACACGGTGTCGTTCATCGTGCTCTACGCGCTGCCCAGCGATCCGGTGGCGCTCAAGACCGGCGGTGATGCCAGCGACGTCACGCCGGAGCAGCTCGCTGTGCTGAAAGCGAGGTACGGCCTCAACCAGCCCCTCGTCGTGCAGTACTTCCTGCGCCTCGGCGGCGTACTGACGGGCGATCTCGGCGCGTCGATCGACACGGGGCGCCCCGTGTCGCAGGTGATCGGCGAGGCGATCCCTCCGACCCTGCAGCTCGCCGGCCTCGGCCTCCTGATCGCGGTCCTCACCGGCGCCTCGCTCGCCGTGTTCGCGACGTTCGTGCGCAGCCGCGCACTGTCGACGTTCCTGCTGGGCCTCCCCCCGCTCGGCGTCGCGATCCCCGCCTTCTGGTTCGGGTTGATCCTCATCCAGCTGTTCTCGTTCCAGCTGCCGCTGTTCCCCGCGATGGGAGACCGCGGCTTCGCCTCCCTCGTCCTCCCGTCCATCGCTCTCGCGTTGCCGACCGGAGCGATGATCGCCCAGCTGCTGTCGAAGAGCCTGACGGCCGCGCTCCATGAGCCCTACATCGACACCGCTCTCGCCAAGGGCGCGGGCCGTGCTCGGATCCATCTGCGGCACGCGTTGCGCAACGCCGCGCTTCCTGCGCTGACGGTGACGGGCCTCATCGTCGGTCAGTTGCTCAGCGGCACGGTCGTCACCGAGACGGTCTTCTCACGTCCAGGCATCGGCCGGGTCACAGCAACGGCGGTTCAGCAGCAGGACATCCCCGTGGTCCAGGGCGTCGTGCTCTTCGCCGCCCTCGTCTTCGTCGTCGTCAACCTCATCGTGGATCTGATCTATCCGCTCCTGGACGCGCGCATCGACCTGACGTCGCCGCCGCGTCGACGGCGTCGCTCACGCTCCGCGCACCACACGACGGTCTCCGTCTCCACCGGGGCCCCCGCCTTCGTCACCGATGCCGTCCTGGAGGAAGTCCGATGAGTGACACTGTTGCCCTCCTCCCCGATGGCACTCAGCATCCCACGGACGGTTTCGGCGGGACCGCCGGGAATCGATTCGACGACGCGGTCGCAGAGCGGACCTCGCACCGCGGGCCGGAGGCATCCGCTCCGCGCGGGCGGAACCGGTTCGCTCGGCGACCGGCAGCCGTCCTCTCGCTGCTCTGGCTCGTTGTCGTGATCGTCGCCGCGCTCGGGCCGGCTGTGCTCGCTCCCGGCGATCCGCTCGCCGGTGTGCCTGCCGAACACCTCCAGGCGCCCTCCGCCGTGCACTGGTTCGGCAGCGACCAGATCGGGCGCGACCTCTACACCAGGGTGGTGCACGGCACCTCGCTGACGATCAGCGCCGCGTCGCTGGCGGTAGCCGTCGGCCTGATCGCGGGCTCCGCGATCGGTCTGCTGAGCGGGTTCGCCGGTGGCCGGACCGACGCCATCCTCATGCGGGCGGCCGACGTGCTCCTCGCGATCCCGAGTCTGCTGCTCTCGCTCGCCGTCATCACCGCTCTGGGCTTCGGCACCATCAACGTGGCGATCGCCATCGGCGTCGCCAGTGTCGCCTCCGTGTCGCGCATCATGCGCGCAGAGGTCATCAAGGTGCGCAGCTCCGCATACGTCGAGGCCGCGCGCGCATCGGGGAACAGCGGGACCAGGGTTCTCCTCCGACACGTCCTGCCCAATTCCTCCGGGCCCGTGATCGCGCTCGGCGTGCTCGAGTTCGGCGGCGCGATCCTCGCCGTCTCCGCGCTGAGCTTCCTCGGATACGGCGCCCCGGCCCCCGCGCCCGAATGGGGTGCCCTGGTGTCCGGCGGTCGTGACTTCCTCCGCAACGCCTGGTGGCTCACCACATTCCCCGGGCTCGTCATCGCCCTCACCGTGCTCGCCGCGAACCGGCTGGCGCGCGGGCTCGACACCGAACGGACGGCCGGATCATGAACGCGCAGACGCCTCTGCTGGAGATCGAGGCCCTGTCAGTGACGTACCGAACGGCGCGCGGACGCGTCGAAGCGGTGCGCGACGTGAGCCTGTCGGTCGCGCCCGGCGAGACCGTCGCGATCGTCGGTGAATCGGGATCCGGCAAGTCGACGACCGTGCACGCCGTGATCCGCCTGCTCCCCGGTGCGGCGGACATCGCCTCCGGTGCCATCCGCTTCGATGGGATCGACCTGGCCACGGCGCCGAACGCCGTCCTTCGTTCCGTGCGCGGCCGCCGAATCGGGTTCGTGCCGCAGGATCCCGCCGTGAGCCTCAATCCCGTGCAGCGGATCGGCACGCAGGTCGCGGAGGTGCTGCGGGTGCACGGGCTCGCCGACCGGCGCGATGCCATGGAGCAGGCGGTGCGCGCGCTGGAGCGCGCGGGGCTCCCCGATGCGGCGCTGCGTGCCCGGCAGTATCCGCATGAGCTGTCCGGCGGGATGCGTCAGCGCGTCCTCATCGCGATCGCCATCGCCGCCGATCCGCAGCTGATCATCGCCGATGAGCCGACGAGCGCTCTCGATGTCACCGTGCAGCGACAGATCCTCGACCACCTCGACGACCTCAAGCGCGAACGCGGCGCGAGCCTGCTGCTCATCACGCATGATCTCCGCGTGGCGGCGGACCGGGCCGACCGCATCATCGTGATGTCTCAGGGCGGGATCGTCGAGGAAGGCACCCCCGAGCGGGTGCTGCGGGCGCCGAAGCACCCGTACACCCGCCAGCTGATCGCGGCCGCCCCCGGCCTGAGCGCGCCTCAGGAACCTGCGCTCGTCGACGCTGCGGCGCCGAACGTGCTGCGCGGGCGTCCCGGCGACCCTTTCGCTCCCCGGGACGCTGCCGTGCGCCCGACCGGCGGCGGACCCGTCCTGGAGGTCGACTCGCTGGTGAAGGAATTCGCGGCGCCGGGGACGGGCGGCGCCGTGCAGCGCGCCGTCGACGGCGTCGGCTTCCGGATCGAACGGGGCCAGACGCTCGCCCTGGTCGGCGAATCGGGTTCAGGGAAGACGACCACCGCCCGGTTGGCGCTGCGCCTCACCGACCCGACTTCCGGAACCGTCCGGATCGACGGCGCGGACGTCACCGCGCTGCGCGGCTCGGATCTGCGGCAGGTGCGCCGCCGCGTCCAGCTGGTGCAGCAGAACCCCTATGCCGCGCTGAACCCTCGGCTGACGATCGAGCAGATCATCAGCGACCCGCTGATCGCATACCGCCTCGGAAACCCGGTTCAGCGCCGGGCCCGCGCCGCTGAACTCGCCGATGTCGTCGCACTCCCGTCGTCGGTGCTGCATCGCAGACCGTCAGAGCTGTCCGGCGGGCAGCGCCAGCGTGTCGCTATCGCCCGCGCTCTCGCGATCTCCCCCGATCTCATCGTGCTGGACGAGCCCGTCTCCGCCCTCGACGTATCGATCCAGCACCAGATCCTCACCCTGCTCGGGACCATCCAGCGTGAGTTCGGCCTCAGCTACCTCTTCATCTCCCATGACCTCGCCGTCGTCCGGCAGATCGCGCACACCGTCGGCGTCATGCAGCGCGGCCGCATCGTGGAGTCCGGCGCCACCGAGGAGATCTTCGACCGCCCGCGCACCGAGTACACCCGCACCCTCCTCGACGCGATCCCCGGCGGCCTGCGAATCCCGCTCTGACCGGTACCCACTCCGAAGCCCACGCTGTCCCGCACTGCACCGCACCCCCTATCAAGGAGCCACCATGAACCCGACCCGAACGGCGCCGCACCCGCGAGCCGCCCTGCGCCTGCGCCTGCGCACCACCGTGCTCGCCTCGATCGCCGTCACCGCCGGCCTCGTTCTCAGCGCCTGCTCGGTCCCCGGGCCCGCCGGATCGACGAAGAGCGATGCCGCTGCGCCCGTCAACGGCGGAGAACTCACCTTTGCGATCGCGAACGACCCGATCTCGCTGAACCCGTCCGGGATCGGCTCCGGCAACGACACCTGGTACGTCACCCGACAGCTGGTCGACTCCCTGCTCTACCAGAACCCCGAGACCGGCACGCTCGAGCCGTGGCTCGCCACCTCGTACAAGAGCAACGCCGACGCGACATCGTTCACCTTCGAGCTGCGCCACGGCGTCACCTTCTCCGACGGCACGCCGTTCACCGCGGCCAACGTCAAGTCCACCTTCGACGACATCCTGGCCGCGGGGGCGCTGACGCAGACCAGCAGCAACTTCGTCGGCTACAAGGAGACCAGGGTGATCGACGACGACACCGTCGAGGTCGACTTCAGCACCCCGAACGCCGCGTTCCCGAACTCGACAGCCAGCGTCGGTCTGGGCATCGTCGGCAACGCCACCCTCGCCGCGCCCTTCGCCAGTCGCTCCGACGGCAAGGCCATCGTCGGCACCGGTCCGTTCACGCTCGACAGTTACACCAAGAACGTCGCGACAGTCCTCTCCGCCCGCAAGAACTACGCCTGGGCGCCCAAGGCGCTCGGCAACACCGGTCGCGCCCACCTGGACACCGTGACGTTCCAGGTCGCGCCCGAGGCGGGCGTACGCACCGGCAGCCTGACCAGCAACCAGGTCGATGTCATCGGCGGCGTTCAGCCCACCGACGTGAAGACGCTTCAGGACTCCGGCTACCCGCTGATCTCCCGGGGCAATCCGGGCATCAGCTTCGGGCTCTCCTTCAACCTCGCCCGCCCCATCGTCTCGGACATCGCCGTACGGGAGGCCATCTCTGCGGCGATCGACCCCACCGTCGTGCGAGACACCGCATTGAACAAGCTCTTCCACGTGGCCACGAGCACACTCGCGAAGAACACGCCGTCCTGGGCCGACGAAGGAACGCATTTCTCGTACGACCCCAAACATGCCGGAGCAATCCTCGACAAGGCCGGGTGGACCAAGGGGGCGGGCGGGATCCGCACGAAGGACGGCACTCCCCTGACGCTGCAGCTGGCATGGATCACGAACTTCGGGCCGAACCAGACGTCGCTCGAACTGATCCAGCAGCAGCTCAAGCAGGTCGGCATCGACGTCGTGCTCGCCGGCAGCACCGTCCCCGAATTCCTCGCGAAGCAGGCGTCGGGCGACTTCGACATCGTGTGGGGCAACCTCTCCCGCGCCGATGGGGATGTGTTGCGCACCCAGTACTCCAAGGCCACCACGAAGCTGCACATCGATGACCCTGCCCTCGAGGCACTGTTGCAGGGTCAGCTGGCCTCGGGAGATCCCGCTGCCCGCGACAAGATCCTCGCCGAGGCGCAGGCGCGCATCGCGTCGCAGTACTACCAGATCCCGGTGCACGAGCTGACCTCGATCCTGTCGACCCAGTCCACCGTGCACGGGATCCGCCTCGGGGCGGACTCGCGCCTGGACACCCTGGTCTCCGCCTGGAAGGGCGCCCGCTGATGGGCGCCGCGACCATCAGCTCCGCCGGTTTCACCCTGGCGGGGAACTATCCGGAGGCCGATCCCGCGGCCGGTCTCGAGGACACGCTGCGGCTGTTCGAGTTCGCCGAGGAGATCGGTCTGCAGGTGGCCGGGATCCGCCAGCGTCATCTCGAGCGCGGCGTCTCGTCGGCGCTGACCTTCCTCGCCGCGGCCACGCAGCGCACCGAGAGGATCCGTCTGGAGACGGCGGTGGTGCCGCTCGGCTACGAGACGCCGTTCCGGCTGGCCGAGGACTTCGGCACGGTCGATGCCCTGTCGAAGGGCCGGCTCAACGTCGGGGTCAGCTCCTCCGCGCCGCACGGCGCGCTGCTCCGGGGTCTCGGCCGCGTCGAGAACGAGGACGACATCGACCCCTACGTCCTGATCGGACGCTTCCTCGAGGCGCTGGAGGGCCACAGCCTCGGCGCGGACATCCCCACACCCTATGGTCCGCAGACCCCGCGAGTGCAACCCCATATCGCAGGTCTCCGGGATCGGGTCTGGCTCGGAGGCGGCTCGGCCCGCTCGGTGCTCTGGGCCGCCGGGCAGGGGCTCAAGCTCCTGCTCGGGAACATCACGGCCGCCGGGGGATCCGACACCTTCGAGGTCGCTCAGCGCGCCCACATCGACGAGTACTACGCGCACTTCGCCGGCACCGGCACACCGTCAGTCGGCGTCGAGCGGGTCATCCTTCCGCTCGACAGCGCCTCGAGCGGTCAGCGCGAGCGCTACGCCGCGTTCGCGGAGAGCAGGCAGGCGCGTACCGAGCAGCCCACGAACGGACACCTCTTCCAGCGGGATCTGTTCGGCACCGCCGAGGAGATCGTCGATCGCCTCGCGTCGGATCCCTCGATCGACGGCCGCACGGAACTGCGCATCGCGCTGCCGTACGCACTTTCCCTCGACGACTACCGGCAGATCCTCTCCGACATCCGCCACGCGGTCCTGCCCCGCCTCGGCTGGGTGCCGACAGCTGCAGCCTTCGCCTCGGCTGCCGCCTAGCGCTTCGCCCCCTCGACCATCCCAGACAAGGAGCACATCATGAGTTCACGACTTCGCATCGGCGTCGCCCTCGAAGGCGCCGGCTGGCACCCTGCGGCGTGGCGGGAGCCATCGTCGCGGCCCACCGAGCTGTTCACTCCCAGATATTGGACCGACCTCGTCCGCACGGCGGAGGACGGGCTCCTCGATTTCGTCACCATCGAGGACTCCCTTGCGCTGCAATCCTCGGAGCCCGTCGGTGAAGGCGATCGCACCGACGAGGTGCGCGGACGTCTGGATGCGCTGCTGATCGCCTCCCGAGTCGCGCCCGTCACGTCCCGCATCGGGCTGATCCCGACAGTGACGACCACGCACACCGAGCCGTTCCATGTCTCCACGGGCATCGCCACCCTGGACTTCGCGAGCGAAGGGCGCGCCGGATGGCAGGTCAAGGTGTCCGGGCGCGCCGACGAAGCCGCCCATTTCGGTCGCCGCACGCACCCCGGGGACCAGGTCCTCTGGGGCGATCCGGCTTTCGACGCCCTGGTCGGCGAACTCTTCGACGAGGCCGCCGATGCGGTGGAGGTCGTTCGACGGCTCTGGGACAGCTGGGAGGATGACGCCGAGATCCGCGACGTCGCCACCGACCGGTTCCTCGATGCGGACAAGGTGCACGAGATCGACTTCGAAGGCCGCTGGTTCAGCGTCCGGGGACCCTCGATCACACCGCGCTCGCCCCAGGGCCAACCCGTCGTCGCCGCCCTTGCGCACGCCGAGGTCCCCTACCGGCTCGCCGCCCGTTCCGCCGACCTCGTCTTCGTCACCCCGGCCGACGCGGCACAGGCGGAGCGGATCCTGGACGACGTCGCCGCCGCCGCGGAGGGACGCGAGGGCGACCCGCTGCAGGTCTTCGCCGACTTCGTGGTGTTCCTCGACGATCCGGATGGGGAGAGCGCCGCCGATCGGCTTCGGCGTCTCGATGCCCTCGGCCGTCCGCTCACGAGCGACGCCCGGATCTTCACCGGCTCCGCGTCCGAGCTCGCCGACCTCATCGCCCAGCTCGGGGCCGTCGGATACGCCGGGGTGCGGCTGCGCCCCGGCGTCCTGACCGACGATCTGCCGCGCATCGCAGGCGGGCTCGCATCGGAGCTCCGTGAACGCGGCCTCTTCCACGACGCCTACGAGGCGGACACCCTGCGCGGGCTGCTCGGCCTGCCGGAGCACGTTCCCAGTCGCTACGCCGGCGTCTGACCGATCAGAGGAGCACATCATGACCACAAGAGCACGCAAGCAGATCATCCTCGCCGCGTACGTCGGCGGAGTCAACGAACACACCCTGTGGGAGCACCCGGATGCAGGCAGTCAGATCGACTTCTCCACGTTCCGGCACGTCGCGCAGACGGCCGAGCGCGGGCGCTTCGACTACTTCTTCCTCGCGGAGGGGCTCGCTCTGCGTGCCCGGGCCGGCCGCCTCTTCGACCACGACATCGCCGGCCGCCCTGACACGCTCGCCGTGCTGGCCGCGCTGGCCGCGGTGACCGACCACATCGGCCTGGTGGGCACGCTGAACACCACCTTCAACGAACCGTACGAGCTCGCCCGCCAGATCGCCAGCCTGGATCACCTGTCCGGTGGCCGGGCCGGGTGGAACGTCGTCACCTCGTTCGACGCGTTCACCGGCGCGAACTTCCGCCGCGGCGGCTTCCTTCCGCACAGCGAACGCTACGTGCGGGCTGAGGAGACCGTCGCGGCCGTCCGTCGGCTGTGGGACTCCTGGGCGGAGGAGGCGATCGTCGCGGACAAGGCGACAGGGGCCTTCCTCGCGGACGCCGACACCGGCTCATTCGTCCAGTCCACCACGCAGTTCGACATCGCAGGCCGCTTCACGGTGCCACGCAGCCCGCAGGGCCGCCCGGTGATCGTGCAGGCCGGGGTCTCGCCGCAGGGTCGCGACTTCGCGGCCTCCACCGCCGACGCCATCTTCTCCCCCTACGCGACGCTCGCCGAAGGCAAGGCGTTCTCCGCAGACATCAAGGAGCGCGCCGCCCGGTTCGGTCGCGGACCGGATGAGATCAAGATCCTGCCGGCGGCCGGATTCGTGATCGGGGATTCGACGAAGGACGCCGAGGAGAAGGCACGCCACATCCTCGAGCAGCAGCTGACGGACAAGACCATCCAGGTGACGTTCGAACAGGTGTGGAACCGCGACCTGTCGGCCTACGATCCCGACGGACCGCTGCCGGATGTGGACCCGGATCCCGACGCGCCGGCGATCATCCAGGGCCGCGCGTTCGTGTTCCAGGATCGGTTCGAGACGGTGCGCACCTGGCGCGAGCTCGCCGACGAGCGCGGTCTCACACTTCGCGGGCTCGCGCACGAGATCAGCCGTGGCCCCGGGTACGTGGGCACCGCCGCGCAGATCGCCGATCAACTCGACGCCTTCGTGCAGGAGGACGGCGGAGACGGAGTGGTCCTCGGATCCCACCTCGTTCCGTCCGGGCTCGACGAGTTCGTCGACCGGGTCGTGCCGTTGCTGCAGGAACGCGGTTCGCTGCGCGGCGAGTACGACGGCACGACTCTTCGCGCGAACCTGCACCTGCCTCTGCCTGCACGTTCCGAGGAGCTCCTCTCCGCGGCTACGGAGGAGGCACGATGACGCTCCCGTCCACGGCCGAGACGGCATCGCCGCAGACGCAGGACCTGTTCGCGCACGAGTGGAGGCGCTGGCACGACGAGCACGAAGCGCGCCGTGCCGATCCGCACGGATTCCTCGCCGTCGTCGGACTGTTCTGGCTGACGGCGGAGCCGAGCCGCCTCCCCGGCCTGCCCGGCGAATGGTTCACCGGAGTCACCGGCCCCGTCGTCGTCCTCGCAGACGACGAAACTCTGACGGTCGACGGCGTCGACGTGACCCAGACGCATGCGTTCGGGCCCCTCCTCGAGCGTGGCGGCGTGACGGTCGGCTTCGACGGAGGTGTCGTCGAAGTCGCGAAGCGCGGCGGACGGGACATCCTGCGTCCGCGCCGACCCGACTTCCCGTTCCTCTCCGCCTACGCGGGGACCGCCTCCTACCCGCCGGATCCGAGGTGGCGGATCCCGGCCCGATTCGTCCGGTTCGTGGCGCCGAGGGCGATCGAGGTCGGCGCGGCCGTGGACGGGCTCAGCCACGTGTACGACTCTCCGGGCTACGTCGAGTTCGTGCGCGACGGGGAACCGTTCCGGCTTCTGGCCTTCGACGGCCACCAGCCCGGATCCCTGTTCGCGCTGTTCACCGACGAGACCAGCGGCGTCACCACCTACGCCGCGAACCGGACCGTGTCTTTCGAGGTCGTCGAGGGATCCGACACGACCGTGATCGACTTCAACCGCGCGACGAACCTGCCGTGCGCGTACACGGACTTCGCCACCTGCCCGCTGCCGCCCGCCGAGAACCGGCTCCGCATCGCAGTGACGGCCGGAGAGCAGACGCCGGACCGACGTGTGCACGGAGAAGTCTCCGCCGAAGGGTTGCTCCCTCGGGCCGGATCGATCTGAGCGCAAGAGACTCGGCGCCGTCTGCGAACACGCGGACGGCGCCGAGTCGTGCTCCCTACCGACCGACCGATGCCTCGAGGGAGCGGCGAGCGCCGTTCGCGACGCCCCACGCATCGGCGAGCAGCGTGAACGAGCGCGCGCGGTCCTCGGGGTCGTGCGTGATCGTGGTGAGCAGCAGCTCATCGGCACCCGTCACACGCTGCAGGGTGTCGAGGCGTTCGACGACGCTTTCCGCATCCCCGACGAAACGGGTGTCCAGGCGGTCGCCGACCACTTCGAGAAGGTCAGCCGAGAAGGGCGCGACGAACGCATCGTCGGGACGCGGGTAGGCGATCGCGCCCTGCCCGGCACGGATGCTGTGCACCCATTCGGCGTAACCCAGGCCGAGGCGCTCCGCTTCGGCAGCCGTGTCCGCGACCAGAACATCGGCCGAGACGATCACCCGTGGCTCGGCGATCGCACCGGGGCGGAAGGCGCGCCGATAGGCCTCCACGGCGTCGAGCACGAAACTCCCCGCGACGTGGAAATTGGCACCGAACGGCAGCCCGAGACGCCCCGCGAGCTCGGCGCTGATCCCTGCGGTGCTGCCGTGCAGCCACACCTGGATGTCCTGTCCCTCGGCCGGCGTCGCGTGGATCGGAACGCCCTCCGGCGCGATGTAGGTGCCCTCGATGAGGGCGAGGATGTCGTGCACGTCCTGCTCGAACCTGTCGGSGTCGCCTGCGGTGCGACGCAGCAGCCTGGCCTGCGCGGAGAATCGGGCCGAGTCGAAGGCGAACGGTCTCGCGGCGGGCAGCAGAAGGCCATCGACGAGGCGGGACTCCGCAGACTTCGGTGCGCTCGGCGGTGAGGGGTGCGACGTGGATCCGGACCGGCCGATCCCGAGATCGAGGCGTCCCGGGTGGAGGGCGGCGACGATACCGGCGGCCTCGACGACCTGGAGGGCGGAATAGTTGCCGATGATGGTCGCGGCGGTGCCGATTCTGATGTGTTCGGTCGCGGCGGCGATGGCGGCGAGGAGCACATGCGGGGCAGCGCCGGCGACGCCGGGGTTGAGGTGATGCTCAGCGAGCCAGAAACGGTGGTAGCCGAGTCGCTCTGCGGTCTTCGCGAGCGTGATCGTGTCCCGAAGCCCTTGGCCCGCAGTCGACCCTTCGCCGAACGGGGAGAGCTCGAGGATGCTGAGCGGTGCGCGGTTGGTCATGAGTTCGTCTTTCTCGGATGCGGATATGCGGGAAGGTGCGGGCCGGCGTCTGCCGCCGGCCCGCACCTCGAGGTCAGGACTTGGGCAGCCCTGGCGGGTTGATCTCCGACTTCTCGACTCCCTCCGAGTCGAGTCCCCATCCCTTGAGCACCTGCGTGTACTTGCCGTTCGCGATGAGTTCGTTGAGGACGATGTCAACGGGCTCGATGAGCCCGTTGCCCTTCGCCGTTCCCGCCGCGATCGCAGCGGACAGCGGCCAACCGCCGGGAACGATTCCCACGAGCTTGGTGTCGCCGGTCTCCCTGGCCGACCATGCGGAGGCGGCGTTCGGGCCGAAGGTCGCATCGACACGACCGGACTGCAGTGCCAGGGTCGCCGCCGCGTTGTCGTCGTAGTACTGCAGGTCGRCCGGCGCCTTCCCCGCGGTCTTGAGCTCGTCATTCCACTTCAGCAGCACCTGTTCCTGGTTGGTGCCGGAGCCGACGACGATCTTCAGGCCGGAGATGTCCGCGGCCTTCTCGATCTTGGTGATGGTGCTGTCGGACTTCACGTAGAAGCCGAGCAGATCCTGGCGGTAGCTGGCGAAGTCGAAGAGCTCTTTGCGCGCCTCGGTGACGGTCACGTTCGAGGTGATGAGGTCGTACTTGCCGGACTGGATCCCGAGCGGCCAATCGGCCCAGGCGACGACCACCGGGTTGTACTTCAGGCCGAGTCCCTGCGCGATCAGGCTGCCGATGTTCGGCTCCGTGCCGGCAGGCAGGGTCTTCCCATCCGGGACATAGCTGAGCGGCGGCACGAAGGCGCCGACGGCGACGGTGAGCTTGCCCGGCTCGACGGGTGTGAAACCGCTCTTCTTGAGCGCTTCGACCGCCTTCGGGACGACGTCTCCTTCGACCCAGGGGACGTTGTCGGCCGAGACTTTCGTCGAGGTCGTCGTGGGCCCGGGGGTGCTGTCGGCCGCGGTCGCCGCCGCCGGCCGGTTGAGGGCGACGACGGCGACGACCGCGACGATCGCCGCGACCGCGATCGCGGCGGCGCCGATGACCACCCGCTGCTTCTTGCTGATTGCCATGCTTTCTTGCTCCTTGCGGTGATGCGGCCGTGCCGCGTTCGGGTCGTGCGGGTCAGTTCAGGACTTTGGCCAGGAACTCTCGGGTGCGAGGATGCTTCGGACGGTCCAGGACGTCGGCGGGGCGTCCTTCCTCGACCACGGTTCCGTGATCGAGGAAGATGACGCGGTCGGCGACCTGGCGGGCGAAGCCGATCTCGTGGGTGACGATGATGAGCGTCGTGCCGAACCGGGCGAGGTCGCTGATGACCTCGAGAACCTCGCCGACGAGTTCGGGATCCAGCGCACTGGTCGGCTCATCGAACAGCAGCACCTTCGGTTTCAGGGCGAGTGCGCGAGCGATCGCGACGCGCTGCTGCTGACCCCCGGAGAGCTGCCGGGGGTAGGCGTCGGCCTTGTCGGCGAGGCCGACCCGATCGAGCAGACCGAGGGCGAGCTCCCTGGCGTCGGAGGCGGCCAGCCGTTTCAGCGCGATCGGCGCTTCCACGATGTTCTCCAGCGCAGTGAGGTGCGGGAACAGATTGAAGTGCTGGAAGACGATCCCCACCTGCGTACGGCGCCGCAGGATCTCCCGCTCGTGCAGCTCATGCAGCTTCTCGCCGCGCAGCTCGTAGCCGATCAGCTCGCCGTCCACGGTGACCGAGCCGCGATCCACGCTCTCCAGATGGTTGATCGTGCGCAGCAGCGTCGACTTGCCCGAACCGCTCGGCCCCAGCAGTACCACGACCTCCCCCGGTTGCACCGTGAGGTCGATGCCGGACAGCACCTTGACCCCGCCGAAGCTCTTGTGGACGTTGTGGATCTCGACGAGTCCGCTGGTCACGGTCCCTGCGGTGACGGTGCTCATGAGCTCGCCTTTCCGATGGAGCGGATCGCGGCATCGACTGGTCCCGGATCATCGCCGAGCCGGGCCCATTGCCCGCTCACCCAGCGCCGCGCCTGCTGCAGAGGGGTGGGCGGCAGCGCCCGTGCGGAACCGCGCGCGAAGTGCCGCTCGATGTAGAACTGCGCGATGCTGAGGATCGTGGTGATGATCGTGTACCAGACGACGGCGACCAGGAGCAGGGGGATGACCCGGCTGTTGCGGTTGTAGATGACCTGCACCGCGTAGAAGAGCTCGGGGATCGCGATCACGAACACGACGGAGGCGCCCTTGACGAGGCCGATGACCTCGTTGGTCGCGTTCGGGACGATGGAGCGCGCCGCCTGCGGCAGGATGATCCGGAACAGCCGTCTGCCCGCCGGGATGCCGAGGGCTGCGGCCGCCTCGGACTGTCCCTGGTCGACGGAGAGCAGACCTCCCCGGATGATCTCGGCCGAATACGCGGCCTGGTGCAGTCCCAGGCCCAGGATGGCCGCGGCGAACGCGCTGACCAGCTGGACGGTGGGGAACTCCACGATCCAGAAGTCGGTGGTGAACGGCGTGCCGAGCCCCAGCTTCGGGTACAGGTAGCCGAGGTTGTACCAGACGATGATCTGCACGACCAGCGGCACCGAACGGAAGAACCAGACGTACGCCCACGCGAAGGAACTCAGCAGCGCGGACTTCGACAGTCGCCCCAGCGCGATGATCGTGCCGAGCACGAAGCCGACGATCGCCGAGACAGCGGTGATCGCGAGCGTGTAGCCGATCCCGATGAGGACCGGGCCCGAGAAGAAGTACTCGGCGAACGTGTCCCACTCGTAGCGGCTGTTCGTGATGAGGCTCCAGCCGAACTGCGCCACGACGAAGAGGATGATCGCAGCGAATGTCCAGCGCCACCAATGTCGGGTGGGCACCACAGGGACGGCGCCGATGTCGACCCTGTCCCGAGTCCGATCCTTCGGACGATTCGGCTCATGGTCGACCGAATGGCCGAGAAGCGGTGCGGCGATGTCGGTCATGATGTTCCCTCGTGATTCCCTCAGCACAGGGCGTGCTGCGTGAAGTCACGGTATGAGCAGCCCTGGGGCCCTCGACAGTCGGGATACATACGCGGCAATCGGCCGATACGCGACGATCGGCGCCCCGCCGGCAGGTCGGTTCAGGCGTTTCGGAGGATGTGATCCGTGACGCGCGTCGAGAAGTAGAGCGCGTCCACGGAGATGCGCTCGTCCGCGGCGTGGAATTCTCCGAAGACGTCGAAGTCGGCCGGAACCCGCAGCGGCACGAACCCGTAGCCGTGGATGCCGAGCTGTGCCAGGTGCTTGTTGTCGGTGCTCGCCGGCAGCAGATAGGGGACGACGAGAGCATCCGGGTCCTCCGTCGCTATCGCGTCCTGGAGCACCGTCAACAGCGGGGAGTCGATCGGTGACTCGATCGCGGGTATCGGGCGCCCCCAGGAGAGCTCCACGTCATCGCCGATGAGATCGGCCAGCTCTTCCGTCAGCGAGGCATCCGCCCCCGGCAGCACGCGGATGTCGAGACGTGCCGTGGCCTCAGCAGGGATCACGTTGGTCTTGCCACCGGCGCTCAGCACCGTCGGCGAGACGGTGTTGCGCGCCGAGGCCGTGACGATCGAGGAGACGAATCCGAGCCCGGCGAGCTCGTCGTCCAGGCCGTCATCTGTGAAACGGATCCCGCGGTGCTCGCCGAAAACCTGCAGGAAGCGTTTCAAGGCGGGGCTCGCCACGACCGGGAAACGGTGCGCCCCCACGGCTGCGACGGCACGGGACAAGCGGACCACGGCGTTGTCCGCTGTCGGACGCGAGCCGTGGGCAGCGTGTCCGCGAGCGGTCAGCGTGGCCCACGTGACGCCCTTCTCGGCGGTGGCCACCAAGTAGGCCCGTCGTTCGTCGGTGAGCGGGATCGAGAAGCCGCCGACCTCGCTGATCGCCTCCGTGGCGCCGGAGAAGAGGTCGGGCCGGTTGCGCACGATCCACCGCGCCCCCCACACGCCTCCTGCCTCCTCGTCCGCGAAGAACGCGAAGATGAGATCACGGCGGGGTACGACGCCCGCTCTGCGGTACGACCGGGCGAGAGCGAGGATGGTTCCCGCGTAGTTCTTCATGTCGACGGCCCCTCGCCCGTACAGGATGCCGTCGTGGATCTCCGCGCCGAACGGCGGATGGGTCCAGTCCGCCTCCACGACGGGCACGACATCGAGGTGCGCGTGCACCACCAGGCCCCCGGTATCCGGATCCGACCCGGCCAGCCGAGCGACGACGCTCGCACGGCCGGGACGCGGCTCGATGAAGTCGACGTGATACCCCACCTCCTCGAGCTTCTGCTTCACGAACAGCGCCGCCCGGGTCTCGCCGTCCCCGATGGTGGCAGCATCGCCGGTGTTGACGCTGTCGATGCGGATGAGGTCTCGGATGAGGTCGAGGGACTCGGTCTCGACAGGTGACGGGATGGTCACTGCCCGGCTCCGTGCTCGTGCTCGTGCTCGACACGGGCGTCGCCGGCGAGCTTGAAGGCGAGTCGGCCGTGCGCATACCCGCCTCCCGCGCGGATGGCGGTCGCGACCCAGGCGGCCTCGGCGAGCTCTGCCTCGGTGGCGCCCGCACGCACCGCATTCTGCGCATGCCCGTCGATGCAGTACGCGCACTGCGTCGTGATCCCCACCGCCAGGGCGATCAGCTCGCGGAACTTCAGCGGGATCGCGCGCCCCTCCGCGGCGAAGACCGCCTGGTCGAACGCCGCGAACGCCGCAAGGATGTCGGGCGTCTCGCGCTTGTAGACGCGGGTGAAGGTCTTGTCTGCGGTGCGATCGAAGTAGTCCGACACGTGCTCTCCTCGGAGTTCAGGCCGCGCAACGACACGGCGCGGCCTCACGCTAACCGGGGTGCGCGATGCTTTCGATGCGCACCGTCATCGAGCGTCTCGCGGCGTCTTCCACGACGGATTGTTCCGCCGCATGTCGCCGGGTTTCGCCCACGATCCACCCCTAGCGGCAGAGCAAGAGACTCGTCGCATGACGCATCCGATCGCCCCTGACGCAGCGCGTCGTCCTCCGACCCTCGAGCAGGTATGGGCCGAGCTCCTGCCCGAGCTCTCCCGTCGCGCATCCCCTGCGCGGACGCCCGAGCCGCGGCTCATCGTCCTGAACGAGGAGATCGCGGCGGAACTCGACCTGGACCCCGGGTGGTTGCGGTCGGACGGCGGGGTGCGCTTCCTCACCGGGGAGTCCCTGGCCGCCGGCACGGTCCCGGTGGCTCAGGTCTACGCGGGCCACCAATGGGGCACGTACCGACCGATTCTCGGCGACGGTCGCGCCGTTCTCATCGGGGAGAGACGCGACCGACAGGGCCGTCTGCGAGACCTGCACCTCAAGGGCATCGGCCCGACGTCGATGTCCCGCGTCGACGGCTTCGCCACGATCGGGCCGATGCTTCGCGAGTACCTCATGGGCGAAGCGATGCACGCGCTCGCCATCCCCACGACGAGAGCGCTCGCCGTCGTATCGACCGGGGCCCCTCGCGAGCGGGACGGCGAGGTGCTGCCCGGCGCAGTGCTCGCCCGCACAGCGGGAAGCCATGTGCGATTCGGTTCGTTCGAGTACGCCCGCGCGCAGGATGACCCTGGTCTGCTCAGACGCCTCGCCGACCATGTCGTCTCTCGTCACTACCCGCAGGCCTCAGGCGCACAGCAGCCCTATCGAGCGCTGCTCGCGGAGATCGTCGAGGCAACAGCCGCGCTGACCGCGGACTGGATGCGCATCGGATTCGTCCACGGAGTTCTCAGCACCGACAACGTGCTGGTCTCCGCCGAGACCATCGACTACGGCCCCTGCGCCTTCCTGGATGCATACGAGCCCAGCGCCCGCTTCAGCTCGATCGATGAGCTCGGCCGCTATGCCTACGACAGGCAGCCGGCCATCATGCGCTGGAACCTCGAACGCCTGGCGGAGGCGATCACCCCGCTGCTCGACAACGACCCGGCGACGGCCGAACGGACGGCCGCCGAGATCACCGCCGCCTTCGATGGCCGGTTCCGCGCTCACAGATCGCTGGCATTCCGCCGGAAGCTCGGCGTCGGCCAGGGCGTCGGCCACGCGGAGGTCGATGCCCTGACCGACGCGGCACTCGCGATTCTCGCGGAGCATGCCATCGACTTCACGGGATTCTGGCGGGACCTCGCGGCGGCCGCTGTCGGCGACCAACGGCCGATTCGCAGTCGCTTCCTCGGTCCGGTCCCCGAGCTCGACGCCTGGTTGCGTCGCTGGCTCGCCCTCGGCCCGGACGATGACCTGATCCGCAGAACCAACCCCGTGTACATCGCGCGCAACCACATCCTGGACGAGGCGCTCACGGCGGCGGTCGACGGCGACCTGCTGCCGTTCACGCATCTGCTGGGGCTGCTCCGCGCCCCCTTCGACGAGCGCGCGGGACATCAGGATCGCCGCTACGCCCGCCCCGCGCCCGACGGCGGCCCGAGACACCGCACCTACTGCGGCACGTGAACGGCCGCCGTCACTCGATCCGGGACGGCTCCCCCAGTGCGTGCCACGTGCGCGCCACGTAGACCAGCGGCGTCGCTGCGGCCTCGGTCCCTGACGCCTCGGGGAGTTCGGCGTGGAGAGCATGGACGACCACGACCGTGGACGTGCCCGCCCGCACGCGATGCAGGACACGGCCCCGGATCCACGTGCGCGCCGCGGGGAAGTAGGGCTCTCCCGTGTCCAAGCGATTCCAGATGGCGCGATCCGCGAACCGATCGATGCCGCTGGTGGCGCCCAGCTTCGCCAGGCCGAGCTGTCCGGAAGACAGCAGATGGACGATCAGGGTGTCCGCGCTGTTGATCGTGGTCGAAGCCGACGACTGATCGGAGACCGAGAACACGAAGAGGGGAGGTTCGGCACTGACCGAGAACACGCTGGTGGCGGTCAACGCGACCGGTCCGTCGCCCGCTTCCGCGGTGACCAGCGCGACGCCCGCGGGGTGCTCCCGGAACGCCCGTTTGAACTCCTCCGCGGAGAGAGCGTGGGCCCTGTCGAGGTCGTCGCTCTCTCGTCCGTGGCTCTCCACGCCTTTCGGCCGGTCGATCTGCTGAGTCGCCATGACGGATCCCTGCTTCTGCTCGAGACAATGTGGCGGCGCGCGGCACGTGCCGGCTCCGTGGCGCTCAGCCTGCCGCCGCGACGGCGATCGGAACTCCTCTGTGTCGCCAGGTGCAGAACTATTGCGCGCGATGACGTCGGGTGACGACATCCGCCACCGAGCGCACGACCGCGATCTACCGTCACGGTGAGAAGAGCACAGCAGACATCACGAGAGGGGAACGAGGCATGGCGGGCTTGCGAGGCCGTGCGCCCATCCCCCTGCGGATGGCATCCGGATCGGGCGGAGAGGGGCCATGGTGACCGGTGAATGGTATTCAGAGCTGGCGGACGCCACGTTCGCAGGGCTCTCCTCCGCCTCGATGTCCGCCGATCCGCCACCCGACGACCTCGGATCCGAGAGCCTCGGCTCCTATGTCTTCACGCAGGAGTGGCAGCGGTGGCACGACGATCTCGACCTACGCCGGCAGGACCCGCACGGACCTCTCGCGTACACCGGACTGCACTGGCTCGGTGCACGCCCGCAGCGCGTGCCGAGGGTCCCCGGATCCTTCCGCGCGATCCGCGGATCCGTGCTCATCGCCCTCGATCCCGAGGAGCGTGCTCGATACGCCGACGTCGACCTCGCCGGCGAGACCCGCATCGACCCCGGCGAAAACGGCACCCTCGAGTTCGCCGGGGGCACAGCGGAGTTCACCAGGCTCGGCGGCCACGCGGTTCTGCGAAGCCGACTCCAGCCGAGTCCGTTCCTGGAAAGGTTCGAGGACACCCCGACGTTCCCTCCGAACAAGGCGTGGGTGATTCCCGCGGTGTTCCACGCGGATCCGCGCGAGTACGAGGTCGACGCCGCGGTGGGCGACTTCCTTCATCTCCTGCAGTCTCCCGGCACGCTGCGTTTCGCTGTCGGCGAGCGCGTGCATGAGCTCGCCGTCTTCGAAAGCGTGTCCGGCAACGGCTGGCGCCTGCCGTTCACCGACGCCACCTCGGGCCGTGAGACGACCGCCTGGGGCCGCGACGTCGTCCTCAGCCCGGTCCCGGACGGCGAGACCGTGATGGTCGACTTCACCCGGGCCAGCAACCTGCCCTGCGCGTACAGCGATATGACCACGTGCGCGTTGCCACCACGAGAGAACCGGATCCGGACCCGGATCACCGCCGGCGAGAAGACACCCCGCCTGCGCCTCATCGCGGGCGCCCACGGCCCTGCCGTCGTCGCCCAGTCACGGGATGGCTGAGAACGACTACCTCGATGAGGTCGTCGTCCAAGAAGAAACTGACGCGGAAGCAGCCTCACAGATCGCTCGTGATCCCATTCACCCAGTACCTTCGCCGGGTGCGGGATAGCGTGGTGGGATGCGCTCTTTCGAGGAACTGGTGTCGGAGGCCGATGCCGCGGACGTGGACGGGTGGGGCTTCGGCTGGCTCGACGGGCGCGCGACCGAGGAGCGACCGCCCTGGGGGTACGCGAGCCTCCTCGCGGAACGCCTGCGCCAGGCCGGCTCGGCGCTCGACCTCGACACCGGCGGCGGCGAGGTGCTCGCCGAGGCCTCGGTGCTCCCGCCGCGCATGATCGTGACCGAGGGCTGGGCGCCGAACGCGGCGCGCGCCAGGGGGCTGCTGGGTCCGCGTGGCGTCGAGGTCGTCGAGGCCGCGGACGAGCCCCTGCCGTTCCCTGACGGCACGTTCGATCTCGTCACTTCGCGCCATCCGGTGCGCCCAGACTGGCCGGAGATCCACCGCGTCTTGACACCCGGTGGTCGTTACTTCGCGCAGCACGTGGGCGCGGCCTCCGCCTTCGACCTCATCGAGCACTTCCTCGGGCCGCTCCCGGAACAGCGCAAGGGGCGGGACGCCCACGCCGAAGCGGCCGCGGCAGAAGCGGTCGGCCTGGTCGTCGAGGATCTGCGCATCGCACGCTGCCGGATGGAGTTCTTCGACGTCGGCGCGGTCGTCTGGATCCTTCGGAAATGCGTTTGGTGGGTTCCCGGCTTCTCCGCAGCCGAATACGAGCTCCCGCTGCGCGAACTCGATCGCACGATGCGTGCGGGAGAGCCGTTCGTCGCGACATCGACAAGGCACCTGATCGAGGCGTCCAAGCCGGCAGACGCCGTGTAGCCGCCCGGGAGAATCTGCAGGTCCCGTGGGACAGGATCAGACCTTATGAATACGCCCAGACCGTGACCTGATCGTTGCATTCGTTACCCCGCCGTTATACAGTGATCGCACGGTGAAAGTTTTGCTGTGGCTCTCACCGCATGTGATTGCAGGACACTCTTGGTGCAAAGGGACAAAGGCCGGTCGGAAGCCTCTCCGACCGGCCTTTACTGCGCGGCCCTTTGTCCGCCCGGGCGGATATTCTGATGCGATGAGCGATCGGAAGCTGGCCCTGACGGCCTGGGAGACCCTCTTCCGCGCCCAGCACGAGATCTTCGCCGAGATGTCGACCGACTTCGACGGCGCCGATCTCTCGGCTGCGGAGTACGACGTGCTGCTCACCGTCACCCGTTGCGCATCGCACACCGCCCGCCTGCGCGAAGTCACGGCGAACATGCTGATCAGCCAGCCCAGCGTCTCGCGACTGGTCGACCGCATGGTCACGCGGGGACTGCTGGAGAAGTGCCCGGATCCGGAGGACGGACGCGGATCCCTCGTGCACGCGACCGAGGCGGGAACGCGCGCGTTCCGCCAGCTCGCCACCGCGCACGGTCGCTCGATCGCCGAGCGCATGTCGACGCTGGACGACGAGGAGCTGCGCACTCTGACAGCGCTGACGGAGAAGCTCCGCGCCCGGTGACCGCCGTGGCTGCGCCCACTCGTTCCCCACAAGCGGAGCCGCGAGAAAGTTCTCCACAGATCTCGTAGATAGCTTCGAATGTCTTGTAATCCCGCGTAAAATCAAGGCATGACCGGACATCTCGACCCACTGCACGAGGCGCTGACGCGTCTCGATGAGGTGTGGAACGGCGCGCGCGAGGCGGGTGATCTCTCCCGCACGCAGCTGATGGCCGTGACGGAGGCGCTCGGTCTGCTGCATCGCCGGTCCGGGGCGATGCTCGCCGAGGTCGCCGCCTGCGTGGCGCACGAGTCCCGCACCGAGCTGGGCGCGGACTCGCTGGCGAAGGAGCAGGGGTTCCGCAACGCCGCACAGCTCATCGCGACCACGACCGGTGCGACCACGGGCGACGCCTCGCGGCTGGTGAAGGTCGGCGAGGCCACGGCGCCG
Source organism: Microbacterium sp. 05N427 (assembly GCF_056397105.1). Classification (NCBI taxonomy): domain Bacteria; kingdom Bacillati; phylum Actinomycetota; class Actinomycetes; order Micrococcales; family Microbacteriaceae; genus Microbacterium; species Microbacterium sp. 05N427. Next base: position 162,948 of record NZ_JBFTMT010000010.1, on the reverse strand, counting down.
CGGACGAACCTGGTCGGCGACCGCGTCCCCGCGAAGTACCCGGCCGCGCAGGAGGCGCTCGCCTCCGGCACGCTGACCGCACAGGCCTTCGCCGTGATCCTCGCCCTGCTCGAGCGCGTGCGCGTCAAGATCGGCGCGGCGCAGACCGCCGAGGCGGAGCGACTCCTCGTGGACAAGGCCGCCGGCCTGTCGCACGACGATGTGCGCCGGCTGGTCACGCGCGCGGAGGCATGGCTGGATCCCGACGGGGTCGCCCCACGGGAGCAGGAGCAGCGCGACCGCCAGTCGCTGTCGATCTTCGAGCGCGACGGGCGGATCCACCTCGACGGCGACTTCGACGCCGCTCACGGGGCGCCCATCGTCGCCGCGGTGAACGGGTACGTGTCGGCGCTGTTCGCCGCACGGAAGAACCAGCTGGCTCCGGATGCTCCCGATGCGGACCATCGCTCGGTCGCCGCACTGCGGGCCGAGGCGCTCAGCGCGATCTGCGCGCATGCGGTCGGCTGCGAGAACGAGGCGCCCGCGCTGGCCGGTGCGACCGTGGTGGTGCGGGTCGATCTGAAGGACCTCACCGACGGGACCGGATACGCGACGATCGACGGATCCGACCTCCCCGTCAGCATCGCCACCGCTCGGCAGCTCGCCGCGAGCGGCGGCGTCATCCCGTGCGTGCTCGGGACCGACCGCGAGGTCCTCGACTATGGGCGCCGCCTGCGGTTCTATACGACGGCGCAGCGCCTCGCCCTCGCCGAACGCGACGGCGGCTGCGCGATGTGCGGGCTCCCGCCGTCGATGACCCGCGCGCATCACATCCGCTGGTGGAAACGCGACGCGGGCCCGACGGACCTCGAGAACGGGATCCTGCTCTGCGAGAACTGTCACCATCGGATCCACGACAACGACTGGGAGATCCGGATCGAGGGCAAGGGGCGCCACAGCAGGGTGTGGTTCATCCCGCCGCCGCACGTGGATCCCGCACGCACGCCCCGCCTCGGCGGAAGAGCCCGCTTCGACCTCGCGGCCTGAGGACGGTGTGCCCGCGCGGATGCGCGAGTGCGCGAGTGCGCGAGTGCGCGAACGTTCCACATCCCTCACGGCCGGTTCATAGGTTCTGGCATAGTCGTTCGTGACGCCCTCATCGGGCGCGACCGGAGAACACAGGAGTGCATATGGACCCCGCCGCCCTCATCGGGTTGCTCATCATCATCGGGGCCGCGATCGTCGGCGTCGTCATCATCCTGCTCGTCGTGCTGCTGCTCGCGCGCAGCTGGATCAAGGTCGCCCGCGCCGACGAAGCGCTGGTGATCTCGGGCCGCAAGCAGAAGGTGCAGCGCGCGACCCTGCTGCCCGACGGCTCCACGAGCTCGGAGATATCCGAATCTCCGGTCACCGTCATCGTGAACGGCAAGTCGCTCGTCAACCCGATCACGCAGCGCCACGAGGTCATCTCCCTGCGCTCGCGCCAGGTGCTGCTGAACGCCGAGGCGCAGTCGCTCGACAGCGTCACGCTGAACGTCGACGGCGTCGCGATCGTGAAGATCGGATCCGACCCGCTCTTCGTGCGCCGCGCCGCCGAGCGCTTCGCCTCGCAGGACAAGGCGATCGAGCAGTTCACCACCGAGCAGCTCGAAGGCGCCCTGCGCGGCATCGTCGCGACCCTCTCGGTCGTCGAGCTGATGCGGGAGCGCAAGAAGTTCTCCGACCAGATCGCCGCCGACGTCTCTCAGGAACTCGCCGAGCAGGGCCTGATCCTCGACTCGTTCCAGATCAAGGGCATCACAGACAAGGTCGGGTACATCCAGTCGCTCGGCGCCCCGGAGATCCAGGCGAAGCGTCAAGCCGCCGAGATCGCGCAGACCAACGCCGACCGTGCGATCAACCAGAAGTTCATCGCCAACCAGGAGGCGAACCTCGTCGAGCAGACCGCGCTCGACACCAACACCGCCAACGCGGCCGCCGGCGTCGGTCGCGCCAGGGCCGAAGCCGAGCAGGCCGGACAGCTCGCCCGCGCGCAGTCCGAGCAGGCCGTGCTGCAGCAGCAGGCCGAGAACAAGCAGGCTCAGCTCGACGCCGACGTCAAGCGCGTCGCCGACGCGCAGCGGTACGAGGCGGAGACCCGCGCACAGGCCGAGCTCTACACGCGCGAGCGCTCTGCCGAGGCCGCCGCGATCGAGCAGGTCAAGCAGGCCGAGGCATCCACCCGCATCGCCGAGCAGCAGGCCCAGTCCGACAAGGCCCGCGCCGACGGCGAGGCGGCCGCCGCGGTCGCCAAGGCCACGGGTGAGGCCACCTCCCTGCGCGCCCAGGCCGACGCGGAGGCCGAGGCCCGTCGCGTGCGCGCCACCGCCGAGGCCGAAGCGATCCGCGCCGAGGGAGAGGCCCGCGCCGCGGCCGTCGAAGCCGAGGCCAAGGCCATCGCGTCCAACCAGGAGGCGTTCCTGTCGCAGCGCGTGCTCGAGGTGCTGCCGTCGATCATGGCCGAGTTCGCCAAGGGCTACTCCACGATCGGCAACGTGTCGATCATCGGCGGATCCGGCGAGGACGGCGCATCGAGCGTCGTCGGCGGCGACAACGCGAGGGCTCTGCGCAGCGTGTTCGACAGCGTGCACGCCGCGACCGGCCTCGACCTCGCCGGCATCATCCAGGGCCAGGCCATCGGCCGCGGCTTCGGCGCGGGCCTCGCACAGTCCGAGGCGGCCGAGTAACCCCCTTCGCGAACGGCGCTCGGATCCCTCGGGGTCCGAGCGCCGTTCGCACGCCGGGGCATCCCGGGATCCCGTCTCGGGGCAGACTGGACGGATGACCTCCGCGCCCTTCGACCTGCGTGCGATCGGCGCATCGCTGTCCTTCGCCGCCGCGCTCGACGAGGTGGCCGCCGCGCTCGAGGCCGACACCGCGCTGGTCATCAGCGCCCCGCCCGGCACCGGCAAGACGACGCTGATCCCTCCGCTGCTGGCGTCCCGCGCCCAGGGCCGCGTGATCGTCACCCAGCCGCGCCGCGTCGCGGCCCGCGCGGCGGCCCGCCGGCTCGCGCAGCTCGACGGATCCCCGCTCGGAACCAGGGTCGGCTTCACCGTCCGCGGCGAGCGCGCCGTGAGCCGCGACACACGCGTCGAGTTCGTGACAGCGGGGGTGCTGCTGCGTCGGATGCTCGACGATCCCGGTCTGGACGGCGTGGATGCCGTCGTCATCGACGAGGTGCACGAGCGTGCCCTCGAGACGGATCTCCTGATCGGCCTGCTCGGCGAGGTGCGCGAGCTGCGTGACGACCTGACTCTCGTCGCGATGTCGGCCACCCTCGACGCGACCCGGATCGCCTCCGTGATCGGCAAAGCCGACGCGCCGGCGCCGATCGTCGAGCACGCGGTCCCTGCGCACCCGCTCACCGAGCGCTGGGCGCCGAGCCCCGTGYCTCGGCTGGACGAGCGCGGGGTCACCCGCGGCTTCCTCGATCACTTGGCTCGCACCGCAGGCGACGCCGCGCGGGAACTCGTCCGCGACGTTCCCTCCGCGGACGTTCTGGTCTTCGCACCGGGCGCGCGCGAGGTCGCCGAGATCGCGCGCCGGCTGCGCGAGCGCGGACCGGCGTTCGACGTCCGTGAGCTGCACGGGCAGATCCCGGCGGCGGAGCAGGATGCGGTGATCCGCGGCCGTCGCGCATCCGAGCCCCCGCGCATCATCGTCACCACCTCGCTCGCCGAGTCGTCGCTCACCGTGCCCGGCGTGCGCCTCGTGGTCGACAGCGGCCTGTCCCGGTACCCGCAGCGCGACACGGCACGCGGCATGAGCGGCCTGGTGACCGCCGGCGCCGCCCGCTCCTCCGCCGTGCAGCGCGCCGGGCGTGCCACACGTCAGGGACCGGGCACGGTCATCCGCTGTCTCGACGAACGGACGTTCGCCGCCGCGCCGGCTCGCCCTGTCCCCGAGATCGCCACCGCCGACCTCGCCGATTCCGCACTGCTTCTGGCATGCTGGGGCGCCCCCGGCGGCGCAGGGCTGCGACTGATAGACCCGCTCCCCGCCGAGGCCCTCGCCGAGGCGCAGTCGGTGCTGCACGACCTCGGCGCCACAGACGCCGATGGCCGCGCCACCGCCGAAGGGCGCGCGCTGGCCCGGATCCCGGTCGACCCGCGCCTCGCCCGCGCCCTGATCGAGGGCAGCGGTCTCGTGGGTGCCCGCCTGGCCGCAGAGGTCGTCGCCCTGCTCGGCGGAGACCTGCGCGTGCCGGACGCGGACGTCGCCGCCGCGATCGTCGCGCTGCGGAACGGCCGGGGTCCGGACTCCCGCCGCTGGGCACAGGAGGCCGACCGGCTGCGGCGCTTCCTCCCCGCGGCGCCACCGCCCTCATCGGCGCAGCACGGCGTCGACGAGGCAGGACTCGTGATCGCGCTCGCCTTCCCGGCGCGCGTGGCCTGGCGGGTCGAACGCACGGCCGACGGGGCGACGTTCCTGCTCGCATCAGGAACCCGGGCGGGCGTGCGGCCACCCCTCGCAGACGTCGAATGGCTGGCCGTCGCCGACGTCGCCCGCGCCTCCGGGCGGGTGGCCGGCGCATCAGGAGCCGTCATCCGGGCCGCTGCCGCGATCACCGAGGCGCACGTGGAGCGCGCCGCCGACCACCTGGTCACGGACCGCGTGGAGGCGGAGTTCGCCGGCGCCCGCGTCACCGCCCGGCGCGAGCGCAGGGTCGGCGCGATCGTGCGCTCGTCGGTTCCCCTCCGGCCGAGCGCGGAGGAGGGCCGCGACGCGGTGCGCCGCGCGCTGCACGCGCAGGGACTCGAGGTGTTCACCTGGTCGGAGGCCGCGGATCAGCTGCGCCGCAGACTCGCCCTGCTGCACCATGAGCTCGGATCCGGATGGCCCGACGTCTCCGACGCCGCCCTGACCGCGGCGCTCGACGACTGGCTCGGCCCCGAGATCGACGCGCTCGCGACCGGGACTCCGACGACGAGGATCGATCTCGCCCCGGCGCTGCGCCGGCTGCTGCCCTGGCCCGCCGCCGCGGGGTTCGATGCGCTCGCGCCGGAGCGTCTCGAGGTGCCGACCGGATCCCGCGTCCGGATCGCGTACCCATGGCACGATGATCCCGGCGCACGCCCGGTGGTCGCGGTGAAGCTGCAGGAGTGCTTCGGCTGGTCCGAAACGCCGCGCCTGGTGGGAGGGCGCGTGCCCGTGCTCTTCCATCTGCTCTCCCCCGCCGGACGACCGCTCGCCGTCACCGACGATCTCGCGTCGTTCTGGTCGGGACCCTATGCCCAGGTGCGCGCCGAGATGCGCGGACGCTATCCGAAGCATCCCTGGCCCGAGGATCCGTGGCGGGCCGCGCCGACCCGGCACACCAAGAACCGGGCAGCACGCGACCAGGACGCGCGCCGGCGCGACTAGGACGTGCGCCGGCGCAGGGTCAGCGGTGCGAGCACGAGGAACGCCACGGCGAAGCCCGCCACGATCAGCACCGGGCGCCACAGATCCCAATCCCCGGTGCCGGAGGTCACGGCCTGGATCGCGTCGATCGCGTGGCTGAGCGGCAGCCAGTCCGAGATCGTGTAGAGCACGTCGGGCATCCTGTCCCGCGGCATGAACAGGCCGCCCAGGATGATCTGCGGGAACACCAGCACGGGCATGAACTGCACGGCCTGGAACTCGGTCTGCGCGAACGCGCTCGCGAGCAGACCGAGCGAGGTGCCCAGCAGCGCGTCGACGACGGCGACGAGCCCGAGCTGCCAGAGCGGACCGTCCACGGTGAGCCCGCACACGTACACGGCGAACGCGACCGTGACCACGGCCTGCAGCACCGCCATCAGGCCGAACGCGAGCGCGTAGCCGAGCACGAAGTCGGCCTTGCCGAGCGGGGTCGTCATGAGCCGCTCGAGCGTGCCGGACCGCCGTTCGCGCAGCGTGGTGATCGAGCTCACCAGAAACATCACGATGAACGGGAAGAGCCCCAGGATCGCCCCGCCGAAGGTGTCGAACACGCCCTTGGTGTCGGTGAAGAGCCAGGCGAAGAGCCCGACCAGCAGGCTCGGCGCGACCACCATCAGCGCGATCGAGCGCGGGTCGTGACGCAGCTGGGTGAGCACCCGACCCGCGGTCGCGAACATCCGGCGGGGGTTCATGATGCCGCCGCCTCTCGCTGCTCCCGGCGGGTATGCGGACGGTCGACGGGCTCGGCGGCCTCGTCGCGAGCGATCAGCACCAGGAAAGCCTGCTCAGGATCCGTCTTGCCCGTGTCGGCGAGCAGCTCGGCCGGTGTGGTGTCGGACACGATCCGCCCCTCACGCATGAGCAGGAGTCGGTCGCAGCGCAGGGCCTCGTCCATCACGTGGCTGGAGACGAGCATCGTCGTGCCGGCCTCGGCGATCCGGCGGAACAGGTCCCACAGCTCCGACCGCAGCACCGGGTCCAGTCCCACGGTCGGCTCGTCCAGCACGACGAGCTCGGGCGATCCCAGCAGCGCGACCCCGAGCGACACCCGGTTCGCCTGCCCGCCGCTGAGCGCGGAGACCCGCTGGCCGGCGTAGGGCGTCAGACCGACCTGCTCCATGACGCGGTCCGCATCGGCGTGGCTGACCCCGAGCACCGCGGCGAAATAGCGCAGGTTCTGCCGCACCGTGAGGTCGGAGTACACGGCTGCGCCCTGCGTGCCGTATGCGACACGACGCCGCAGCGAGGCGGATCCGGCCTTCTCACCGAGCACCGTGACCTCGCCGGAGCGGATCCGTTGCACGCCCACGATCGCGCGCATGAGCGTGGTCTTGCCGCAGCCGGACGGGCCGAGAAGACCGGTCACCTCGCCGCGCGGGATCGTCAGCGCCAGGCCGTCGAACACGTCGTGTCGGCCGCGCCGCACGTGCAGCCCGTCGATCACCACCGCGTTATTCATCATGTGATGAATTATGGATCCACGCGGGTCGGCGGTCAAGGGTTACGAGCCTGCCCGACCGTTCTCAGGATGGATCGGGCGATCTCGTCGTGCCGGGGCCGGCTTTCCGCGGATCCGGCGAATCCATCCTGAGAACAGTCACGACCGGACTCGAACTGACGGGAGGACGACGCGACGTCCAGCTCGAGAGGGACGTCCTACTCGAACAGGTAGCGCTGAACCGTGGGGCCCACCCGGGCGACGAGCTCGTCGACGGAAGCGTCGGCGATGGGCTGAAGGCGCGCCACGTAGCGGGTCACGATCAGCCCGGCGATCTGCGAGGCGACGAGCGTGGCGCGGAGAGCCGCGTCGGGCGTCTCCAGTCGTGCCGTGATCCGGCCGATCAGCTCCCGGGACAGGAACCCCACGAGCGGCGGCGACATGACCTTGGATCCGAGTGCGACGCGGATCATCGTCACTCCGCGCCGGCGCACGTCCGGCCGCTCGAACGCCTCGAGCACGTAGCGCACCACGCGCTCGCCGACCTCATCGCGCGGCCCTTCCAGGATCGTGGGGACGTCGACGTCCGGCCGCAGCGGGATGCCGATCACCTCCGCGAACAGATCGGCCTTGGCGCCGAAGTAGTGGTGCACGAGCGCGGAGTCGACGCCGGCGCGCGCGGCGATCGCCCGGATCGTGGCGCCGTCGTAGCCGTTCTCGCCGAACTCGTGCTCCGCGGCGACGACGATCCGCTCCCTGGATCCGGATTCCCCCTTGGGACGCCCGCGCCGCCTGGTCGTGGTCATGCGTTTCACCCTATGCCGCGGGCATGCCGGCGGCGAGGGCGTCCGCTCAGAACACCGGGCGCTGCACCGTCGAGACGAGGACGGGCAGCGCGAGCGCGACCACCGCGAGCACTCCTGCGACGGCCCACTCCCATCCGCGCTGCGGGCTGCGGAGCGCGCGGACCAGGTGCACGATCAGCACCACGACGAGGAGTCCGGCGACCACGGCCGCGACGACAGCGGGGCCGAAGAATGTGGTGTGCTCCGTCGCGCTCCCCTGTGCGGTGGGCAGGTAATACGTCAGCACGATCTGCGAGAGCGCACCGGCCAGGCCGAGGAGGGCGGCGACCAGCATGAGCGATGCGAGGACGATCTTGAGCGGACGCGACATGACCACATCATGCCCGATGCCGGAGGTCCCCGCGAGGGCGCTCAGCACTCGATGACGTTGACCGCGAGGCCGCCCTCGCTCGTCTCCTTGTACTTCGTCGACATGTCCAGGCCCGTCTGCCGCATGGTCTCGACGACGGCGTCCAGCGAGACGTAGTGCTGGCCGTCGCCGCGCAGCGCCAGCCGCGCCGCGGTCACGGCGGTGGACGCGGCGATCGCATTGCGCTCGATGCACGGGATCTGCACGAGTCCGCCGATCGGGTCGCACGTGAGGCCGAGGTGGTGCTCCATCGCGATCTCCGCGGCGTTCTCGATCTGCCGGTTCGTGCCGCCCATCACCGCGGTGAGCCCGCCCGCGGCCATCGCGCACGCGGATCCGACCTCCGCCTGGCAGCCGCCCTCAGCACCCGAGATCGAAGCATTCGCCTTGAACAGGGATCCGAGCGCGGTCGCGGTGAGCAGGAACCGGCGGATGCCGCGCCGACGGTTGGCCTCGGCGAGCTCCTCGGGGTCCTCGAGCGCGCCGACCGCGACGAGCGAGGCCTCCGCGCTGAAGCCCAGCAGGGCGCTGCCGACCAGCTCGCCGTACGGGGTGACCGCGTTGCCCGCCCCGAGACCGGAGTCGGCGAGGAAGCGCCACCAGTACATCGCCACGGCCGGCAGGATCCCCGCGGCGCCGTTCGTGGGGGCGGTGACCACGCGCCCGCCCGCGGCGTTCTCCTCGTTCACGGCCAGGGCGAATGCGCCCAGCCATTCGCCGGGGACGGYGGGGTGCCCGTCGGACTCGACCTCGTCCAGCTGCTCCCGGATCGCACCGGCACGGCGCTTGACCTTGAGGATGCCCGGCAGCGTGCCCTCGGCGTGCAGACCAGCGTCGACGCAGGCGGACATGGCGTTCCAGATCGCGTCGAGGCCGGCCGCGACCTCCTCCTCGCTGCGCAGCGCGGTCTCGTTGCGCCGTGCGAGCTCGGCGATCGTCAGCCCGTTCTCATCGCACAACTCGAGCAGCGAGGCGGCGTCCCGGTACCCGAACGGGAACTCGTGGGCGCCCTTCGTCTCGCTTCGCTCGCTCAGGGACCGGTCCTGGTCCTCTCCGTCGCGGCGGATGAACCCGCCGCCGATCGAGTAGTACGTCTCCTGTGCGAGGTGGATCCCGTCGGCGTCGAGGGCGCGCAGAGTCATCGCGTTCGGATGGCCGGGCAGGCGCGTGCGCGGTTCGAACGTGATGTCGTCCTTCTCGAAGACCACGTCGTGCGTGCCGTTCAGCGCGAGCGAGGATCCATCGGCCCAGTCGGCCCACGCGCGGCGCACATCGGCGGGATCGCAGCTCTCCGGCGTGAGACCGCGGAGGCCCGCGACGACCGCATCGGGCGTGCCGTGGCCGAGCCCGGTCGCGCCGAGGGATCCGTAGAGCGAGCAGGTGACCCGCGCCACCTGCTCGAGCGTGCCGCTCGCGGCGAGCCGTGCGGCGAAGTCGACGCCGGCGCGCATCGGGCCCACGGTATGGGAGCTCGAAGGTCCTACACCGATGGAGAACAGATCGAAGGCCGAGACGTACGCAGTCACCCCTCCAGCGTAATCCGCCGGGCGGCGTCCGGATCCGTGTCCGGCCCCGCGACAGGAAGCGTCACCACGAAAGTCGTGCCAGGACCGGCCCCCACCGTGATCCTGCCGCCGTGCGCTTCGACCACCGCGCGGGCGATCGCCATGCCGAGGCCGGTGCCGCCGCCCTCGCGCGAACGCGAGGTCTCCCCGCGGGCGAAGCGCTCGAACACCGTGTCGCGGACCGCCTCGGGGAGTCCGGGGCCGTCGTCCGAGACGGTGATCCGGACGGACCTTTCTGCAGCCGCGCCCGCCTCATCGCCCGTGCGGCCCTCATCCAGCCGCATGCGCACGGTCGTCCCCTCCGGCGTGTGCACGCGCGCGTTGCCGAGCAGGTTGTCGACCACGCGGCGCAGATCCCCGGCGTCGCCGCGGACGAGCGCGGCATCCTCGCCGAGCTCCAGGATCCACGTGTGGTCGGGGCCGGCCAGGCGTGCGGCGAGCACGGCCTCGGCCAGCAGCAGCCGCAGATCGACCTCGTCCTGCGCGAGCGCGGGCAGCGCGTCGAGGCGCGCGAGCAGGAGCAGCTGATCGATGAGTGCGCCCATCCGCACCCCCTCGACGTCGATGAGAGCGGCGTTGCCGCGGATCTCGGGCTCCTCCGCCTCTGGGCGATCGGAGAGCTGCGCGTAGGCGCGGATCGTCGCGAGCGGGGTGCGCAGTTCATGGCTGGCGTCGGCGACGAAGCGCCGCATGGTCGACTCGCTGGCCTCGCGCTGGGCGAGGGCGCTCTCGACGTGGTCGAGCATGTCGTTCAGCGCCGTTCCCACCTGGCCGACCTCGGCGGTGGAGGCGATGTCGCGGGCGTCGACCCGCGCCGCGAGCCGCACCTCGCCCCGATCCAGCGGTACCGCCGTGACGGCCGCCGCGGTGTGCGCGACGCGCCGCAGCGGTCGCAGGGCCCGCCCCATCGCGACGGCGGCGGCAGCGATCGCGAGCACGATGCAGGCGAGGCCGACCAGCGCGACCACGAGCGTCAGCCGTCCGGTCACGGCCGTGACGGAATCGAGCGGCAGCGCGGTGACCACGCCCACGCCGCTGGGCGTGGTGCGCCCGGCGACGCGGTAGTCCCCGAGCGAGCCGCCGAGGTCGAGGGTGACCGGCGCGGTGCGATTCGCGGATCCGGTGGGAAGGCGCGCGGCGAGGAGCTTCTTCTGGGCGGCGGTGAGATCGTGCCGCACCCCATCGGAGGCGATCCAGCCGCCGAGCTCGAACCTGCCCTCGCGGAAGATCGCGGTGATCGTGCCGGCCGACTGCCCGGGAGCGCCCACCACGTCGTTGCGGCTGGGACGCGCGGACGGCGTCGGCGCCGGGGTGGCTCCGGGCGTCGGAGGCGTCGCCCCAGGAGCGGATCCGGGCCCTCGCCCGCCGGCGATGTCGGCTCCGCGCGCGGCCGCGCCGTTCAGGCGCGCGTCGACCTGGCCCAGCATGTAGTCGTGCAGCGAGAGCACCGCGACCACGCCGACGACGATACTCACCGCCGCGACGAGGGCCGAGGCGATGAGCACCACCTGCAGGCGCAGACTGCGAGGGCGCCTCATGCGCCTCCCTCGGGGAGCGGGTCGGATCCCTCGGGGAGCGGGTCGGATCCGCCGCCCGCACCGTCCGCGACCCGCAGCACGTAGCCGACCAGCCGCACGGTCTCCAGGTTCAGCACCGTGGATCCGGCGAGCTTGCGGCGCAGGCTCGACACGTACACCTCGACCAGGTTCGACTCCGTGCCGAAGTCATAGCCCCAGACCGCCTCGAGGATCTGCGCCCGGCGCAGCACGCGGCCGGCGTTGTTGGCGAGCAGCAGCAGCAGCTCGAACTCCGTGGGGGTCAGTTCGAGCGGGGATCCGCCGAGCTCGGCCGTGGCTTCGGCCTTGTCCACCGCGAGGTCCCCCACCCGCAGCTGCGACTCGGCGGGCCTCCCGATCGCCGCGGCCGTGCGGGCAAGCACGCGCACCCTCGCCTGCAGCTCGGCGATCGCGAAGGGCTTCGTGAGGTAGTCGTCACCACCGGCGCGGAGCCCCGCGATGCGGTCGTCGTGGCTGTCCAGGGCGGTGAGGAACAGCACCCGGATCTCGGGCCGGATCGCACGGATCCGCTCCAGGGTGTCGAGCCCGTCGATGTCCGGCATCATGATGTCGAGCACGACCACGTCGGGCTGGAACTCGCGCACGGCGATGAGGGCGCTGCGCCCGCGGTGCTCGACCCGCACCTCCCAGCCGTCGGCGCGGAGGGATCCGCCCACGGCCGCGGCGAGCGCCTGCTCGTCGTCGACCATGAGCGCCCGCGCGGGCGATCCGTCGGCCCGCACGATGGGCGGCAGACCGAGGGGCAGAGAGACCGTGACGGAAGTCCCCGCCCCGTCGCCGTCCTGCGGCACCGCCTCCGCCATGTCCGTCCTCCCCCCGGACCCGCTCTGCGCGCCCGAATCCATGGTCGGAGTCCTCCCGACGCAACTCCTGTGAGTCAGCTATGCGACGGATGAGGATCCTCGATCGCCATGCACTCCGATCATGCCCCGTAGGCGACAGATCGGCGAGCGCGCCCGCGGAAGGTGTCCACGAGCACGACGGTGAGGGCGATGACAGCGGGCGCACCGCCTGCGAGCAGGAACGTGAGCTCGCCGCCCAGCGCATGCACGGCCCAGCCCGCGGCGAGCGCCCCCGCCGCCTGCATGCCCGTCATGCACACGACGTAGAGCGACACCACCCGCCCGCGGATCGCGCCGTTGGCCGAGAGCTGGGTGAGCGAGTCGTTGCCGATCATGAAGGCTGTCCGCATCAGCATCGACGCGACCAGTCCGACGACGAACAACCCGGCGACCGGCGCGAGGCCGGAGCACGCCCAGATCAGCCCCGCGCCCGCGAGCAGCAGCGCACTGTCGCGGAGGCGCAGCTGACGCCGGCGCGCCGCCAGCAGGCTGCCCAGCAGCGCGCCCACCGCCGATGCGGTCTGGAACAGGGTGTACCCCAGCGTGCCGAGGCCGTATCGCTCGTTCGCCGCCCAGGCCATGAGGATCGACGCCGTCAGCGCGAAGAACGCGAGCGACGAGATCAGCAGCAGTGCGGTGCGGATCTCCGGCTTGCGTTGCACATAACGGATGGCTTCTCGTATCTGCCCCCGCCCTGCCGCGACCTTGATCGCCGGGTGCAGCGCGGAACGCCGGATACCGAGCAGCATCACGATGCCCGCGAGCGGCCCGAGGGGTGCTGCCACGAGTGCCCATCCGGATCCGATGATCGCGACGAGGCCGGCGGTGAGCAGCGCGCCGAGAATCCCGGCGAGCTGCTGCACGGCGGCGTTCAGACTCATCGCGTTGGGCAGTGCGCGGGTGCCGACGACCTGCACGAGCAGCACGGCGCGAGCCGGTGCCTCGAACGCCGCCGCGACGCCGAGCAGGAGCGAGGAGGCGACGATCAGCGGCACGCCCGCCGTGCCGAGGATCGCCGGCACGCCCAGGAAGAGCGCCGAAACCACCACGAGGAGCTGGGTCAGCAGGACCGTCTGGCGGGGTGCGAAGCGGTCGCTGAGCACACCTCCCCACGGTCCGAGCACRATGGACGGCAGGAGCTGCGACGCGACGACCAGAGCGACGAGACCGACATCGCCGGTGAGCTCGATCATCAGCGAATCGGTGGCCAGCCGTGCCAGCCATCCCGCCGCGGAGGTCGCCGCGAGGCCGGCGAAGTAGAGCCGGAAGTTCACCTCCCGCAGCGCAGAGAACGTTGCTCGGAAGGTCGGTCGGGTCGCGAGCACCGGCAGCGGCTCGGTGATCGGATGATCCACGCCCGACACGGTAGACATGCCCTCAACGGTACGGAGGATCGCGCGATCACTCACGATAATTATCGACATAACTGTTATCGGATCTGTGAATGACCAGGATCCGGTGGAACGGGAGCGCGCATGTTCGAGCCGGATCTGCTGCGGTGCTTCGTCGCCGTGGCGGAGAACCGCAGCTTCTCGGAGGCCGGGCGGCAGCTCGGGATCAGCCAGCCGACGGTCAGCCAGCGCGTCCGCCGCCTCGAGGAGCAGACCGGCCGCGCACTCTTCGCCCGGGACACCCACAGCGTCGCCCTTACCGATGGCGGGGAGGCGATGCTCGCGTTCGCGCGCCGCGGCCTCGCCGTGCTCGATGAGGCGCATGCGTACTTCTCCGGCCCGGCGGAACGCGCCACGGTGCGTTTCGGCACCGCTGACGATCTCGCCCTCACCCACCTGCCCGGAATCCTCCGCGATTTCCGCCGGAAGAACCCGCTCGTCGAGGTCGAGATCACGGTCGGACAGTCCGCCGCATTGGTCCGACGCCTGCGGGCCGGCGTGCTCGATCTCGTCTACGTGCGACAGGAGCCCGGGATCGCGGAGGGCCACGTGGTCCGGCGCGAGCAGCTGATCTGGGGTGCACACCCGTCACTGCGACTCGACCCGAGCGACGTGGTCCCTCTGGTCACGTATCCCCGGCCGAGTCATTCTCGCGCCGCCGCAGTCGCCGCGCTCGAATCCGCGGGACGACGCTGGAAGGCGACCTGCACGGTCCGGGACATCGCCGGGGTCCTTGCCGGTGTCCGCGCAGGCCTTGGCGTCGCCGTCTTCCCCGGTGGGATGATGCCACCCGATCTGGTCCGCGCGGACGCGACGCTCGGCCTCCCGCGGCTGGACACCCTCGACTTCGCCCTCATCGACGACCCGGCGGCTCCGCGTGCGCCGATCGAGGCGCTGAGCACGGCGATCATCGACTCCCACACCAACGAGGCCTACAGCCCCGGATCACGAAAGGACTGAGGCGACGGCCTTCGCGAGGCCGGCGATGTCCGCCGGGCCGTATCCGCAGCAGCCGCCGATGCAGCGGGCGCCGGCGGCGACCCAGGCGTCGACCAGCGCGTGGTCGACGGCGTGCGCCTGCGACCAGGTCTTGGCGGCGCTGTCCCAGATGCCGCCCCGGTTCGGGTAGGCGATGCCGGGAAGCCCTGTGACCTGCACCGCCGTCGTGATCGCACCGAGCATGTCCGCCTGCTCCGAGCAGTTGACCCCTGCGGCGATCAGCGCGGATGAATCCGCGAGAGCGGCGAAGGCCTCGGTGAGCGGCTGACCGGCGCAGGTGGCCGCTTCGCGCACGGAGTAGCTGAACCACGCCGGAAGCCCGATGTCGTCGAGCAGCGCGACCAGCACGACCGCCTCCTCGACATCGGGGATCGTCTCCACCGCGAACAGATCCGGTCCGGCTTCCGCGAGCAGCTCCAGCCGCGGACCGTGGAAGTCCCGCAACCGGGCCGCGGAGAGGCCGTAGCCGCCGCGATACTCCGAGCCGTCGCCGAGCACGGCGCCATACGGGCCGACGGACGCCGCGACCCGCAGTCCGGGGCGCACCGACGCGAGCTCGTCGCGCACGTCGCGGGCGATCGTGACC
The DNA here is from genome assembly GCF_056397105.1 of Microbacterium sp. 05N427. Lineage (NCBI taxonomy): Bacteria > Bacillati > Actinomycetota > Actinomycetes > Micrococcales > Microbacteriaceae > Microbacterium > Microbacterium sp. 05N427. The sequence goes on along the minus strand of NZ_JBFTMT010000010.1, from coordinate 147,911 downwards.
CCGCGGCGGATCAGGGCACGGGCCTGGGCCGCATCGAATCCCGCGGCGAGGAACCCGCGCTCGCTGGCCTGATATGTCGCCGTCGTCGCGACATCCGCCCCCGCTTCGAAGAAGTCGCGGTGCGCCCGCGCGATCCGCTCCGGCTCGTCCGCAAGCAGTCGCGCCGTCCACAGCGCACCGTCCACGACGATCCCCTGCTGCTCCAGGGCCGTCGACAGGCCGCCGTCCAGGATCGTGACGGGCGGCATCATCGCCCCCACCTGATCCGCCCCCGTTCCGCGAACGACGAAGGACGGCGGTCGAGTACGCTCGTGCCATGCCGACCGCCGAAGATCTCGCCCAGGTCAGGACCAGCATGGGCCGCGGCTTCGACGTCCTCTCCGCACTCGCAGAGCTCCTGCCCGACTCCCCCGCAGGTGCCTCGGTCCAGGATGTCGCGCAGGCTCTCGGCCGCGAGCGCTCGCAGGTCTCCCGCACGCTGTCCGCCCTCGCCGACCAGCGGCTCGTCGTTCGCGGCGAGGACCACCGCTACCGCCTCAGCTGGGGCTGGTACGCGGCCGCACAGGATCTGACCGACCGCCGGATGCGCACCACGGGGCTCGAGGTGCTCGACGAACTGGCATCCTCGGTCGGCGAGGCGTGCTTCCTCGGCATCCTCCAGGGCGACAGCACGCTGACGATCGTGGAGAGCATCCCTGCGGGATCCCGCATGATCGGATCCTGGATCGGCCGCGCCTACCCCGCGTTCTGCAGCGACGCGGGGCAGGCCGTGCTGTGGGACGCGAGCGACGACGAGGTGCGCACCGTGTTCGCCCGCACCTCGTTCACCAGCCCCGGCCCGAACGCGCCCGCGTCGGCGGAGGACTTCCTCGGTCGCCTCCGGAAGGCCAGGGAGCGCGGATACGCGATCGTGGATCAGGAGGCCGAGCCTGGCCTCTACTCCGTGTCGGCGCCGGTGTGGGACTTCCGCGGTGAGGCTGCGGCCGCCGTCCAGATCGTCGGCGAGCGACCGACGCTGCAGCCGCGCACAACCGAGCTCGCGACGGCCTGCGTCGCGGCTGCGGACACGCTTTCGGCCGCACTCGGAGCGCCCGGCGCACGCCGTGGACCGCACGGGACTCACTGACCACTCGCGGATATGCTGAGCCGGTCGTGGACCTCGCCGAGGGCCGTCAGTGCCGCACGCGTGCGGCGAGAGCTCTGAGGGGCGCCGCTGATCGCGATCGATGCCACGATCCCGGAGCGCCCGAACACCGGCAGCGCGAACTCCGCCACGCCTTCCGCGTACTCGTCCACGGCGGAGATCACCCCGGCGGCCCTGTCCCGTTCGAGGAGAGCCTGCACCTCCCCGATCGTGCGTGCCGCCGCGGGTCCTCCGACTCCGACGAACTGCACATCCTGGAGCAGCTCGGCGAGCTGTTCCGGGGAGTGGTCCCAGAGCAGCGCACGGCCGGCGCCGGTGCCCCAGATCGGGGTGACCGTCCCGTATCGGGTGGACAGATCTGTGGCGCCGATGCCCGCCTCGGCGCGCAGCACGAGCGCCGCCGCGCCATCGGCGGCGCAGATGCGCGCCGTCATGCGCAACGTCGATGCCAACGTCCGCAGCTCCCGCCGTCCGGTCCTCAGCCAGGGGGCGTCGAGGGCGACGGCGATACCGAAGTAGGCGTCGCCGGCACGGAGGACCGCATCCTCGTCGCGCTGCAGGAAGCGCAGCGCGCGCAGTTCCTGGGTGAGGCGCGACACGCGGCTGCGTTCGATCCCGGTGGCATCGGCGAGACGGGAGGCGTTGAACCCGGACCGCCCGGCCTGCTCGCGCGCGACGGCCGACCCGAGCAGCGCGAGGCCCTGCGACAACGATGAGGGAGCCGACATCCTGCCTCCCCGGTTCCTGCGCCGTTCTCCGGATACGGCTGATCCGGTTCCGGGTCCGGCCAGCCTATCCGGCGCCTTCGCGATCATGACGACTCCCGCCCCGCTCGTGCTCGTCGCGGGAGCAGGCGCCCCCACGCGGTGTACAGATCGGCCGCGATCTGGCCCGATGCGGCCTCGAGGTCCCGGGCGAGGATGGCCTCGCTCTCCTGTTCGCCTGCCAGCACGACCTCGTCCCCGATCCGCGCCTCGGGAACACCGGTGACGTCGATCACGAGAGAGTTCATCGCGAGCTTGTCGACGACGGGACCCGGCACCCCTGCACCAGCACATGAGCGCGCCCACCGAGCACCCGGTGATAGCCGTCCGCATATCCGAGCGGCACGACCGCAAGACGTGCGGCGTGCGGGATCCGATGGACGCGGTCGTAGCCGACCGTGCTGCCGGCGGGGTACGTGTTGATCGCAGCGATCCGGGAGAGCAGTCGCAGCGCGGGACGGAGCCCTGCCACCGGCGCAGCAGTGTCCCCGTACAGCGCCGCTCCCACCCGCACGAGGTCGAATCTCGATGAAGCGACCGTGAGCGCCGCATAGGAGGTCGCGCAATGGCGCTCGAGGCCGGGCGTCCCGCCGAGCAGGCGGACGGCCTCGGCGGACTGCGCACGGAACACCTCGGCGCCTGCGGCGACGTCCTCCTCGTCCTCACAGGGGAAGTGGGAGCAGACGCCCATCGGGCGCAGCCCGGTGAGTCCGCCGATCTCGGCGAGCTCCGCTCTGCCCCGCTCGTCGCCGACGTCGACGCCGTCTCGACTGAGTCCGGTCGAGTTCACGGAGACATGCACCGGGATCCTCCGGCCCACGGTACGCGCCGCCGCATCGATCTCGCGCGCGTGGGCGAGCCCGCCCGCCCACTCCTCGACGCCCACGGAGGCGGCATCCTCGATCTCGTCGCGCAGCGCCGTGCGCAGCCGCATGATGCGACCGCGGAATCCGAGCTCGCGGGCGCGGCTCGCCTCATCGTTCGAGGTGACGCCGATCGTCGAGACTCCGGAGTTCATGAGGACCGGGAGGACGAGGTCGATGCCGTGCCCGTAGGCATCGGCCTTCACCACACCGCACAACGGCGTGGTGGAGCCGACCGTCTTCCGGACGACCTCGACGTTGTGCGCGATCGCATCGACGTCGACCTCGATCCATCCCGGCCCGAGGGTCATCGCCGGCGGCCTGCGATCGGCTCCTCGGCGGCCGGATCCTCACCGAGCTCGACCGGCGCCTCCTCCGAGACCACGACCGCCGTCTTCGCCCCGCGACGTCCGTACCGCCACCAGAAGAACAGATAGCAGAAGCCGACGAAGGGCAGTCCGAAGTAGAGCGCGGCGATCTGGTTGGGATCGAACGCGATCGCGATCACCGAGACGAGCAGCAGCACGAAAGCGACGATCGGCAGGACGGGGAAGAGCGGCGTGCGATAGGGCAGCGTCGACAGATCGCCGCCGCGGCGGAGGAACGCGCGCCGATGGAAGAACTGCGACGCCACGATCGACATCCACACCGCCACGACCGCGAAGCCCGCGATCGACACCAGCGCGAGGTACACGGTCTCCGCCGCGATGACGCTGGACAGCAGCGACACCAGCCCGAGAGCCATGCTGACGCTGAGCGCGACGATGGGGATCCCGCGCCGGGTGAGACGCGTGAACGACCGGGGCGCGTGCCCCTCCTCCGCCAGCGAGAACAGCATCCGCGCGCAGGAGAACAGGCCGCTGTTTCCTGCGGAGAGCAGTGCCGTGATGATGACGAAGTTCATGATGTCCGGCGCGAAAGGCACGCCGGCGTACACGAAGACATCCACGAACGGGCTGCTGGTGACGCTCGCCTTGTCATACGGCAGGATCGCGGCGATGACCGTGATCGAGCCCACGAACAGGACCAGAAGTCGCAGCACCGTGGACCTCAGAGCCCGCGGGATGTTCTTTCCCGGATCCTTCGTCTCGCCGGCGGCCACCCCGATCAGCTCGGATCCGCTGAACGCGTAGAAGACGGCGAGCGACGTCATCAGCACGCCGCCCGCGCCACCGGGGAAGAGCCCGTGCGGCGTCTGGAAGTTGCTGAACAGCACAGCGCCGGCGTGCGTGCTCGACAGCGGCGTGAAGCCGAAGATCGCCGCCCCGCCGAACACGATCAGCGCGACGATCGCGACGACCTTGATGAGCGAGAACCAGAACTCGGTCTCGCCGAACACGCGCGCGGAGATCGCGTTGAGGGTGAACAGCACCGCGGCGAAGACGAGGCACCAGACCCACACCTGCACGCCGGGGAACCAGCGCTGCATGAGGATCCCGGCGGCGGTGAACTCGGATCCGAGGGCCACCACCCAGCACAGCCAGTACAGCCAGGCCGTCGTGAAGCCGGTGGCAGGGCCGATGGAGCGCGCGGCGTAGATGTGGAACGCTCCGGAGACCGGGTACGCGGTCGCGAGTTCGCCGAGGCACGCCATCACCAGGTAGACGACGAGCGCGCCGATGAGGTACGCGATGATCGCGCCGAGCGGGCCGGCCTGACTGATCGTGTAGCCGGAGCTGAGGAACAGGCCCGATCCGATCACGCCGCCCAGGGCGATCATGATCAGATGCCGGGCGTCCATGGAGCGTTGGAGCCGGCGCAGCGGCACCTGCGTGGCCGTGGTGTGGGGCAGGGCGTTGGGCAGCGCCTTCTCCCCGGGAAGTGGGCTCATGATGTCTCGCATTCGAAGGGTGTGAGGGGTGAAACGAACATCTTCGTGCTATATCACCACATCAATGTGCCGATGTTGCATGAAGTGTTTCCGGACATTACCGCGCCGGAGTCCGCCCGCACAACAGCTGGCGGCACGTGCGCGCCCCTGATCGCCGCTTCGGGCGAAACGTCATCGCCGTGGGCACAACGGCAGTGCGCTCGGGCGATCGGGCAGGCGCGCACCGACACCCCGCCCGCTCAGGATGGATCGCGACCTGCCCATCCCCTCCGAGCATCGAAGGAGCACGACGTGAATCGTCATGACCTCGCCCTCATCGGCTTCGGCGGCGTGAACCGCGCCCTCGCCGAGATCATCCACGTTCGCGGAGAGGAGCTGGCGGACGAGCTCGGCTTCGCACTGCGCGTCGTCGCGATCACCGACCTGCGCCTCGGCTCGCTCATGCAGTCCGAGGGCATCGACCTCGGCGCCGTGTTGACGATGACCGATGGTGCCGCCTTCGCCGGACTCACCGGAGGTGTCGCGGTGCCGCAGAACGACTACGTGATCCGCAGCACCACCGCAGACATCGTCGTGGAGGCGACGTTCACCAATCCCGTGGACGGCGAGCCCGCGGTGTCCCACGTGCGCGCAGCCCTCGAGAGCGGCAAGAGCGTCACGACGACGAACAAGGGCCCCGTCGCCCTCGCCGGCACCGAGCTCAACCGCATCGCGGACGCTCGAGGCGTGCGGTTCGAGTACGAGGGTTCCGTGATGAGCGGCACGCCCGTGCTCCGCTTCGCGTCCGACGCCCTGCCGGGCCTTCGGATCTCTGCCGTGCAGGGGATCCTGAACGGCACCAGCAACTACGTGCTGGGGCAGATGGAGTCCGGCATGACTCTGGCGGACGCGGTCGCCGAGGCCCAGGCGCTCGGCTACGCCGAGGCGGATCCGACGGCCGACATCGAGGGATCCGACGTGCAGCTGAAGGTCGTCATCCTCGCCAACGAGCTCCTCGGCGCCGACATCACGACCGCCGACGTCGCGCGGCGCGGGATCTCCGGCATCACCCCTCAGGACATCGCCGAAGCAGCCGCCGACGGCAGGCGCTGGAAGCTGATCGGCACCGCCCGGCGCGATGACGCAGGCGACGTGGTCGCGACGGTCGAGCCCGTCGCGCTGCCCTCGACGCATCCGCTGGCCGGCATCTCGGGACCGATGAACGCCGTCTCGTTCGACACGGATCTGCTCGGCACCGTGACGGTCTCAGGACCCGGGGCGGGACGCATCGAGACCGCCTATGCCCTGCTCTCCGACATCATCGCGATCGACGCCCACCAGCGCGCCCTCGCCGAGGCGATCCGATGAGCGCGCCGATGCTCGCAGATCCGGTCATGGCCGCCGAGTCCGCGGAGCTCGTCGTCCGCAGCCCCTTCGACGGGAGGACGATCGGATCCGTTCCGCAGAGCGCCCTCGCGGACGTCGAAGGGATCCTGCAGCGGGCGCGCGCCGGCTTCGCGGTCTCGCGCGCGCTGTCGCGCTTCGCCCGGCACGAGATCCTCGACCGCGCGGCGGGCCTGCTCCGCGAACGCGCGGACGACGCGGCCGCACTCATCGTGAGCGAGGCCGGCAAGACCATCCGGCAGGCGCGCAAGGAGGTGCGCCGCGCGGTGACGACGCTGTCCCTCTCCGCGGAGACGGCGCGGTCGCACGCGGGCGAGGTGATCCCCTTCGACGCCTTCGAGGGATCCGAGAAGCGCCGCGGGTGGTTCACCCGGGAGCCGCTCGGCGTCATCGTCGCGATCACGCCCTACAACGACCCGCTCAACCTCGTCGCCCACAAGCTCGGCCCTGCGGTCGCCGCGGGCGACGCGATCATCCTGAAGCCCTCCCCGTTCGCCCCGCTCACCGCGGAGTTCCTCGTCGCCCTGCTCGTCGAGGCCGGCCTTCCGGCCGGGGTGATCACCACGGTTCACGGGGATCCGGCGGTCGCGCAGGCCCTCGTGGCCGCGCACGACATCCGGTTGATCTCGTTCACCGGCGGCTTCGCGACCGGCGAGGCCATCGCACGCGGCGCGGGGTTGAAGCGGCTCGCGATGGAACTCGGCGGTAACGCCCCCGTCCTGGTGTTCGCGGATGCCGACGTCCCGGCGGCGGTCGAGGCCTGCGTGTCCGGCGCCTTCTGGGCGGCAGGTCAGAACTGCGTGGGAGCGCAGCGGATCCTGGTGCAGCGCGAGGTGCATGAGCGCTTCCGCGACGCGTTCGTCGCCCGCACGAGGCAACTCATCGCCGGCGACCCGGCGGACGAGCGCACCGACGTCGGCCCGATGATCTCGGCGTCGGCCGCCGAGCGCGCGCAGCGTCTCGTCGATGACGCCGTCGCCGGCGGAGCCCACGTGCTCGCCGGACACCGCCGCGAGGGCTCCGTGTACTGGCCGACCGTCCTGGACCAGGTGCCGTACTCCTGCGCGCTGTGGCAGGACGAGATCTTCGCCCCCGTCGTCGCGCTCGCGCCTTTCGACACGGAGGAGGAGGCGATCGCCCTGGCGAACGAGACCGACTACGCGCTGCATGCCGGTGTCTTCACGGCGGATCTCACCCGGGCCCTGCGGGTCTCCGAGCAGATCGAGGCGGGCGGCGTGATGATCAACGACTCGTCGGACTACCGTGTCGACAGCATGCCGTTCGGCGGAGCGAAGCACGGGAGTATGGGCCGCGAAGGCGTGAGGTTCGCCTACGAGGAGCTGACCCAGCCCAAGGTGGTGTGCATCAGCACCTGAACGGGACCGGCGCCGATCATGGCCTGTCGATGACGCGGGTGAGCGACAGCGATGTGACCGTGTTCTCGACGCCGGGCAGGGCGGCGATCAGCTCCCAGATCTCGCCGATCCGGTCCATGGTGTCGGCCCGCACGGTGACGAAGAGGTCGAACTCGCCCGAGAGGATGTCGCAGCGCACCACCTCGGGGATCCGCTCGAGCGCCGTCACGACGTGCGCGCCGCGCATGCGATCGGCGCGATAGACCATCACGATCGCCGTCACGCGTCGTGCCGCCGCCGCACCGCGCACCACGGTGTACCCCGCGATCACGCCGTCGCGTTCCATGCGTTCGATCCGCTGCTTCACCGCGTTGCGCGACAGATGCACCCGGGCCGCGAGCTCCACGAGGGCGACACGAGCATCCGCCGTCAGCTCAGCCAGGATGCGCTGATCCGTCCCATCCACGCTGCACCTACTTCCATCATGTGCAATATAGACATTTGCTGATGTTGATATCACACGCTAGCGTATTGCCGATGCGATGACCACGACCATCGCCCACACCCAGGAGGACTCCATGACGGAACGTCCCGACCGCACGCGTCCCGCAACCCTGTCCGACGCGAGCCTCGCCGTCCACGCGGGCATCCACGTCGATTCGACCAAGGCCCTGCGAACGCCGCTCGTGATGGCCAACTCCTACCTCCTCCCGGACGATCCGAGCGAGATCAGCTGGTCGGCCACCGCCCCGGGCCTCTACACGCGCAACACCGGCGTGAACCAGCAGGCGCTGCAGGACAAGCTCGCCGCACTCGAAGGCGGGGAGGATGCCGTCGCGCTGGCGTCCGGGGTCGCGGCGCTGCACGCCGTGTTCTTCACGCACGTCCGCGTGGGCGACCACGTGGTCGTCAGCGACGTGACCTACGAGGCGACCTGGCGCCTGTGGACCGAGCTGCTGCCGCAGCGCTACGGCATCGAGGCGACGTTCGTCGACATCACCGACCACGATGCCGTGCGGGCCGCGATGCGTCCGAACACCCGCCTCGTGTGCGTCGAGGCGATGGCGAACCCGACCACGCAGGTGACCGACGTGGTGGCGATCGCCGGCATCGCGCACGACGCGGGGGCCATCCTCATGGTCGACTCCACCTACACGCCCCCGCCCTTCTACCGTCCCCTCGGCGACGGGGCGGACCTGGTCGTGCACTCGCTGACCAAGTACATCAACGGGCATGGCGACGCCATGGGCGGGGCCGTCATCGGGCGCCGCGAGCTGATCGAACCGATCAAGGCGGACGCGATGGTCGACGTCGGAGGGATCATCTCGCCGTTCAACGCCTGGCAGATCCAGCGCGGATCCGTCACGCTGCCGCTGCGGATGCGACAACACCTCGCGTCCGCGCAGGCGATCGCCGAGCTGTTGGCCGACGACCCGCGCGTCGCCTACATCTACTACCCCGGCCTGCCCTCGCACCCCCAGCACGAGCTCGCCGTCCGCCAGTTCGGCGGCGCATTCGGCGGGATGCTCGCCTTCGCGGTCGACGGCGATCCCGACATGCAGAACCGCTTCGTCGCGAACCTGCGGCTGATCACCTCGGGCTTCTCGCTCGGACACGACGACTCCCTCATCGTGCACACGGGCACCGAGGGCGGCCGCGTGGCCACGTACCCCGAGCCCTTCCGACGGCTGGGTCACCTGCGACTGTCGGTCGGGCTGGAGGACACGGACGACCTGCTCTCGGATCTGCGCGCGGCGCTGGACGCCACGTTCGGCTGAGGCCTTGCCGTCTCGCTACGCGGATCCTTGACAGGAGAACGTCGCGGCCGAGAGGGTTGATCTCATTCGGGGAACGAGGTCGGGATGGCGAGGGCGCAACGCCTCTGCGGAACGGCGCTTGTCGTTCTCGCGACGCTGGCCGCTGCGGGGTGCACACCCACACCACCCCCTCCGGACCAACTCGTCGGCAAGAACCTGGAGCAGACTCAAGACAGTCTCGGGGGGCCTTTCATCATCATCGACATCACCCCGAACGTCATCGGCCAGCCGGCCACATACAACGGCGGGGAAGACTCCGCGGGCTGGTCGGTTCTGGTCGCCTGCGCGGCCGACTCGGGCGAGGGATACGTCGTCGGCGTGATCCCGACGGCGTCGGCGACCACAAGCATCGTCAGCTCCGCCAAGGCCGGCGACTACGACTCGTACGTCGCGGGCTGCGCCAAGAGGTAGCGCCAGGGACAAGCGAAACGGCCCGCCGAAGCGGGCCGTTTCTTACTGTCTCAACACAGTGTGCGCCTGGAGGGACTCGAACCCCCAACCTTCTGATCCGTAGTCAGATGCTCTATCCATTGAGCTACAGGCGCATCCGGTCTTTCACAAGACCGCCCGCTCTCGCGGGCCTCGTCAACAATACCTCAGAGGCGACCGGGAACGCGAATCGAGAGCGGCACGAGCGACACCGCCGGGCGTGGCGGCCGTCAGCGCAGCTGCCGTGCGGAGCGCTTCTCCTCGCGCTCGGCCGCCTTCGCGGCGGCCTTGTCGGCCTTCTCCGCGACCTTGTCGACCTTCTCGCGGCTCTTGCGGCGCGCGCGCTGGTCGGAGGCGAGCGCCTGCAGGTCCACGAGCCGGAGCGCCTGCATCCTGGCCTCGCGCATGGTCGCGTAGTCGGGATCCTCGTCGGGCCTCATGGCCTCGACCGTGAGCCGGCTCTGCAGGTTGCCCGCCACGTCGCCCCAGGCGGCGGCGCGCGCGGCCTCGACGAGGAAGCGCAGCGTCTCCGCATCCTCCGCCATTTCGCGCAGGCGATCCGCGACGGCCGAGGACTGCTTCGCGCGGCGCTTGAGGTTGCGCACGTCGCGGTCGCGGTAGTCGTGCGTGCCGTGCGGATCCGAGTACCGTCCGTGCGCGCGTTTGCGCAGCTTGGTGGCGAGTTCCGCCGCCTCCTCCGACTCCGCGGCGAGCGCGAGCAGCGCCTCCCGCGCGTCGTTCATGTACTTGGAGACGTCGAAGGATCCGCCCTGTGCGATCGTGCCCACGAGGATGTGGTTCTTGACGGTCAGACGGGCGGCAGACGTGGCGATCGCCACGCCCTCGGCGATGGCGTCCGCGCTCTTTCCCACTCCGACCTCCTCTGACATCGAGCGTACCGGTTCCCGTTCCGCAAGAGCAGGACCATGGGGCAGGATGGGACCAGCGTCTGCGCCCACCCGACGCATGCGATGAAGCGTGCGAGGGCGCAGCGGTAGGAGGAGCGTTGCCCGTTCTCGACGCATCAGGGCACAGCAGTGCCATCACCGGCGCAGCCCACGGCATCGGCGCCGATACCGCCAGAGCGCTCGCGCGCCGCGGTGCGAACCTCGCGCTGATCGACCGCGACAGGGCGGGGCTCGTCCTCGTCGCCGATGAGCTGCGCGCCGCCGGCAGCACCGTGACCGTGCATCCGGTCGATCTGCGCGACGACGCCGCCGTCGCCGCGATCGGCGAGGAGATCGAAGCGGCCCATCCCGAACTGCAGACACTGATCACGTGCGCCGGATCGTCGATGCTCGGTTCCCTCGACCAGCTCACGATGGAGGAGATGCGCTGGCTGATGGACGTGAACCTCTGGGGCACGGTGTCCATCACCAAGGCGCTGCTGCCGGCCTTGCGCCGCTCCCCCGCCGCCCACATCACACACATCGCGAGCATCTACGCCCTCGCCTCGCCGGGCGGCCGGATCCCCTACGCCATGACGAAGTTCGCCGTGCGCGCGTTCTCCGAGGCCCTCATGCACGAGGTCGAGGGATCCACGGTCACGGTCGGCGCGGTCTATCCCTCCGGCGTGCGCACGGGCATCATCCTGCACGGGCGCTACGCGTCCTCGATCGACCCGGGGGTCGCGGGACGGGCCGCCGCCGCACAGGCCTCGATGTACCACATGGAGCCCGCCGACGCCGCGGAGCGCATCGTGCGAGCCACCCTGCAGCGCCGCGCACGCACACTCATCGGGCGGGAGACCCGGCTCGTGGACGCGCTGGTGCGACTCGCCCCGGTGCGCTACTGGACGCCGATGCGCCGCCCGCTGCGCGAGGCGATCGACACGACGACGCCGATGTCGCCGCGCTGACCCGCGTCACTCGCCGGCGACGGATGCATCCTCGCGCTCGAGCGATAAGGCGTCGCGCGCGGCCGCGGCACGTGCGCGGATCGCTGCCGTCTCAGCGTTGTAGGCCGCGAGTTTGCGCAGGGCCGTCGCGGTGCCCGCGCGGAGGTGGCGCTGCACGCGCAGCCGCAGCGTCGCCGTGTCCCGCGCCGCGAACGACTCGAAGATGCGCGCGTGATCCTCAGCCATCGCGATGAGGTCGTCGTGGTCCCGGAACAGCAGCAGCAGGCGTCCTCGCATCATGCCGAGGATCTCGTTGACCGTCGCGTTATCCGCGAGCTCCGCCATGATCAGGTGGAACTCCGCCCCCGCCTCGCGTGCGGCGGCTGCATCCCCCACTCCTGCCGCAGCGAACTCGCGCTCGAGCGCCGCCTCGACCTTCGCGATCCCGTCCGCCGTGTGTCGCAGTGCCGCGATCTCGAACACGAGCACCTCGAGCACATCGCGCACCTGCGCGATGTCGCGCACGTCGTCCTCGGTAAACTGGCGCACCACGGCCCAGGAGCGCGGGCGCGCGGTGAGCATGCCCTCGGCGAGCAGCTGCCGGATCGCCTCGCGCACCGGAAGCCGGCTCACGGCGAGCTCGTCCGCGATGTCCCGCTCAATCAGGCGGTCACCGGAACGACGCCGCCCGGACAGGATCGAGTCGCGCAGGAGGCGGACCACCCTGGCCGACTCGAGCTCGACACTGCCCGCGTTCCCCATGGGCCCCATTGTGGCACCGACTGCACCGCGGCACCGCTTCGGATCCGATCCGATCCGATCCGATCCGATCCGACGACCGAACCGGGGCCCGCGCCTCTGGGCGGACCACGGCTCGTTCAGGACCGGGTCGGCGTCCCGTGCTCGTCGAGCCAGTCGAGCACCTGCTGTGCGGCCTCCTGCACCGGAAGGGCCGCATCCACGACGAAGCCCGCCTCGTCGGGCCTGAGCGGCTCGAGCGTGTCGAGCTGCGAATCGAGCAGAGACGCCGGCATGAAGTGCCCGAGGCGGCGGCCGAGGCGCTCGGCGAGGTCGTGCTTGGTGCCCTCGAGATGCACGAACTCGACGCCGGGGCGGGCCAGGATCTCGCGGTAACTGCGCCGCAGCGCCGAACAGGTCACGATGCCGGACTCGCCGGCATCCTGCTTGGCCACGATCCACTCACGGATCAATTCGAGCCACGGCCGTCGGTCCTCGTCCGTGAGCGGGATCCCCTCCTCCATCTTGGCGACGTTCGCCGCCGGATGCAGGTCGTCTCCCTCTTGCAGCGCCCAGCCGAGGCGCCCTGCCAGCACTCCGGCCAGCGTGCTCTTGCCGGATCCGGAGACCCCCATCACCACCAGGATCGTCGGCGGCACCGTCTGCGTCGTCATCATCGTCTCCTCGCCGATCAGCCCACGAACACGCCGATGATCATGACGCCGGCGAGGCCGACGACCGAGATCAGGCACTCCATGATCGACCAAGACTTCAGCGTCTGAGGGATGCTCAGGCCGAAGTACTCCTTGATGAGCCAGAACCCGGCGTCGTTCACATGCGAGAGGAAGACGGATCCGGCGCCGATCGCGAGCACCAGCAGGGCGGAGCCGGCCGGCGACAGGCCGAGGTCGTGCACGAGCGGCTGCAGGATGCCGGCCGCCGTGATCGTGGCGACCGTGGCGGATCCCGTGGCCACGCGGATCAGGACGGCGACGAGCCAGGCGAAGAACAGCACGACGGGCAGCGCCCCGCCGATGCCCGAGATCGCGTGCGCGATCACCGTGCCGATCGTGGAGTCGACGAGCACCTGCTTGAAGCCGCCGCCGGCGCCCACGATGAGCAGGATCCCGGCGATCGCGGGGAGCGACGCCGACACCGAGGCACCGACCTGCTTCGAGCTCATGCCGCCCCCGCGTCCGAGCACGACCATGCCGACCAGCACGGCGATGAGGAGCGCGATGACCGGCTTGCCCAGGAAATCGATGATGCCCTTGACCGCCGAGGTGTCGTTCGGGGCGACGATGTCGGTGATCGCGGAGAGCAGCATCAGGACCACGGGCAGCAGGATGCTGAACAGGGTGGTGCCGAATCCGGGGCGCCGGCGCGCCTGCACCTCCCCGGTCTCCCCGGGCTGCGCGGAGTCCTCGGCCGTCTGGAACAGAGCGGGCACGGGCACGTCGACCCAGCGGGCGGCGAGGCGACCGAACAGCGGGCCCGCGACGATGACGGTCGGGATCGCGATGAGGACGCCGAACGCGAGAGTGAGGCCGAGGTTCGCGCCGATCAGGCTGATCGCGGCGAGCGGGCCGGGGTGCGGCGGCACGAGGCCGTGCATGGCCGACAGGCCGGCGAGCGTCGGGATCGCGATCTTCATCAGGGAGACGCCCGAGCGGCGGGCGACCAGGATGATCACCGGCACGAGCAGCACGAGGCCGACCTCGAAGAACATCGGCAGGCCGATCAGCGCCCCCACCAGGCCCATGACCCAGGGCAACGCCGCAGCGCTCGCGCGCGACACGAGAGTGTCCACGATCCGGTCCGCGCCGCCTGAGTCGGCGAGCAGCTTGCCGTAGATCGCGCCGAGGGCGATCAGCACGCCGACGCCGCCCGCGGTGGATCCGAAGCCGTTGGAGAAGCTCGTGACCGTCTGCGTCGCGGACATGCCGGCGACGAGGCCGGTGATGAGCGCGCCGATCAGGAGCGAGAGGAATGGATGCAGCTTGACCCAGGTGATCAGCACCACGATGGTCGCGATGCCGATGAGCGCCGCGAGGATCAGCACCCATTCCGGGGCGGTCGTCGTGGGCGGGACGGGATCGGCGGCCGAGAGGAGTGTTCCGGGGACGGCGGCGAGAAGGTTCGAGGACATGGCCATGAGCTTCCTTGGTCTGGCGGAGAGATTTCGCCTCAGCGTAAGCGATAAGTAGGACTTAATCAAGCAAGACTTTGCTATACGCCCCGCTACAAGCGGACCAGCCACTCTCTTGCCGGGCTATCGCCATAATGGGCTTCATGGCAGAAGGTACGCCCGAGGCGGCATCCGCGCAGCACCACCGGCTGCTCGACGCGATCGGCATGCGCATCGTGGAGGGCGAGCTCGCGCCCGGCGCTCGGCTGCTGACCGCCGACGTGGCCGCGGAGTACGGCGCCTCCCGCTCTGCGATGCGCGAAGTGGTGCGCGTGCTCGAGACCATGGGCATGGTCGAGGTGCGCCGACGAGCCGGTGTGGAGGTCCTGCCTGCCGCACGGTGGAGTCCGTACGCCCCCGAGGTGATCCGCTGGCGACTGGCCGGATCCGACCGGCTCCGCACCCTGCACGAGCTCAGTCAGCTGCGCTCCGCGATCGAGCCGCTCGCCGCACGCCTCGCCGCCGCGCACGCCTCCCCCGAGCAGCGCGCGACGCTCGTGAAGGCGGTGCTCGGAATGGTCGAGCACGGCGACAGGGCCGACGAGCCCGCCTACCTGCAGTTCGACACGGAGTTCCACGCGGCCGTCCTGCGCGGGTCGGGCAACCCCTACCTCGCCGGGCTCACGGGTGTCGTCGCCGAGCTGCTGCACGGGCGCACGGCGCACGCGCTCATGCCGCATCGCGCGGATGCGACCGCCCTGCGGCTGCATCAGGACGTCGCGGCGGCGATCACCTCGCGCGACCCCGAGGCCGCAGCCGTGGCGATGGCCGCGATCGTGACCGAGGCCGACGACGCCGTGGAGGCCATGGCGACGCCCGAAGCGCGACCTTAACCCCGCTGATAGCCGCCGGACAGCGCCCGCCAACGGCCGGCGCGCATCATCGACGCATGGCGAAGGCGAAGAGCGAGGCGGGACGCGGAACACGAGCGCCCAGCGCGCTGCCGCGTCTGCTCGCCGCGTCCGTGCGGGGCGTGCGCCGCGTGCGACGCCCCGCGACGCCGACCGCGCCGGCCTTCGACCTCGCCTATGTGCGCAGCGGAACCCGCTCGGCCACACCGATCGTCGTGATCCCCGGCGGCCCCGGACTCGGATCCGTGCTCCCCTACCGACGGTTCCGGCGCAGCGCCGCCGCGCTCGGGCTCGACGTCATCATGATGGAGCACCGCGGCGTCGGCTTGTCCCGCGCCGACCTCGAAGGCGGCAGCCTTCCGCTGTCGGCGATGCGCATCGTCGACGTGATCGACGATCTCGCCGCTGTCCTGGACCAGGAGGGCGTGCACCGCGCGTACGTCTCCGGATCCTCCTACGGCAGCTATGTCGCGGCGGCCTTCGGCGCCCGCCACCCGGAACGCGTCGCCGGGATGCTCCTGGACTCCGCCCTGCAGTCCGTCGCGGACCGTGATGCCGAGCGCGCGATGATCCGCGGGCTGTTCCTCGACGGCGACACCCGGATCGCCGCCTCGGTGCGCGAGCTGCTGGACGACGGTTCGGATCCGCGCATACTCCTCGGTGTGCTGCGCGCGGCCTATGAGCTGGGCGGAGAGGGCCTGCTGGAGCCGTTGCTGCGCCAGCGCCTGCACGATGCGCGGCGCACGGATCGACGCGGGCGCCCCCGTCACGACTCCCGCGCGCACGGGTCGGTGTGGTCGGCCCTGGAGGCGTACGTCGACAAGGCCGAATCCGAGGCGCACGTGCCGGGGTTCTACGAGTTCGATCTGGTCGGCGCGATCGCGTTCCGCGAGCTGGGGTTCGGGCCGGATCCGGACGGCTCAGCCCTTGACCCCTCGCTCACCTACGCGGCGGTCGCCGACCGGTTCCCCCGATTCGCCGGCGAGCCTTTCGACCTGACCGCCGCGGCGGCCGGCTTCGACTGGCCCACCGTGCTGCTGACGGGTTCGCGCGATCTGCGCACGCCCGCCGCCGTGGCGCGGCGTGTGGCGGCGGCCGCACCCGACACCGTGCTCGTCGAGATCGAGAACGGGCACAGCGCCCTCGAATCGCACCCGCTCGCGCTGCTGCACGCGCTGCAGCGGCTGAGCCGGGGCGAGCAGGGCCGGCTGCCTGCCGAAAGCGCGATGATGAACGAGCTCCCCCGCCGAGGACTCGTCGCGGGCCTGCCCCGGCTGCTCACCACAGGCACGCGCTGGGAGGCGGCGCTGCGGCCCTGAGCCGCACACGCCGGCGAATCAGCCCCGCGTCCTCGGATCCGACCGGAATGGATCCTAGGTCCATTCGGTTGCATAGACCGTGACTTCCTCCCGCTCCGATCTCCTCGCCGCCGACACCGCGATGGGCGCCGTGACGCTGCTCGTCGCCGATCTCGACGCGATGACCGCGTACTACCGCCATGCGGTGGCGCTGCGGGTGCTGTCCGCCGAGGGTGACCGCGTGGTGCTCGGTCGCGGCACGACACCGGTGGTGATCCTGCAGCACAGCCCCGACCTGACACGGGCGGCGCCGCGCGTGGCGGGGCTGTTCCACACCGCGATCCTGTTCGAGACGCAGGCGGCCCTCGCCGCCGCGCTGTACTCGGTCGCCCGGCACGCCCCCGGAACCTTCACCGGCAGCGCGGATCACCTCGTCAGCCAGGCGTTCTACTTCACGGATCCGGAGGGCAACGGTGTGGAGCTCTACTGGGACCGCGACCGCACGCAGTGGAGCTGGGCGCACGGCCGGATCGAGATGGACACCCTCTCCCTGGACCCGAACGCGTTCCTCGGCGAACACCTCACCGAGCGCGGCACGGACGACCCTGTGATCGGCGGCGCGAGCGTCGGGCATGTGCACCTCTCGGTCGGTGACGTGGCCTCGGCGCGCGAGTTCTACGTGCACCGGCTCGGGTTCGAGACCACCTCGGAGCTCGGCGGATCGGCCCTGTTCGTGAGCGCCGGCGGCTACCACCACCACATGGCGATGAACACCTGGAACAGCGCGGGCGCCGGCCGGCGCTCCCCGGCGCTGGGCCTCGGCCGCGTCGACATCGTGCTGCCCGGCGCGGACGATCTCGGATCGGTCGCCGAGCGCATGACGCACTTCGGCGTCCCCGTGCGCGATGACGGGCGCACACTCGCGTTCGAGGATCCCTGGGCGAACGCGATCCGCCTCACGACCGCGGGCTGACAGGCTGCGGACTGAACCGGCCATCCGCGCAGGCTCAGCCGATCCGCACCGTGCTGATCGCGCCGTCGGGCCAGCGCACCTCGACGAGCGCCTCGCCCGCGTCGGTCACGACCGCAAGCGCCGAGGGCGCCGAGTCGGATCCACGGCCCAGGCGGACCGCGGCGATCACGACGTCGCCCTCTCCCACCGCGGCGAAGTCGAGCCGCGGAATCGAGGTGACCTCGCCGATCGGAGAGGCACCGGTCTCGGTGCGCACCGACGCCGTCGCCACGCCCGACAGCACACGCAGCTCGGAACGCAGCCCGTCCAGGTCGAGCGCGATCGCGATATCGCCCGTCTCGGCGATCGCCGCTGCGGTGGCACCGGTCAGCGGCCAGCCGCTCACGCGCACCGGCAGCGGCGCCGCGGCGACGCCCTCCCGGGGCAGACGCCGGGTCGCGCGCACCTCCCACGATCCGCGGACGACGCTCGCCGTCGCCAGCAGCGGGCCGTCCGTCACGGCGCCCGCGCGTCCGGACCCATGGTCATATGTCGGGGCGTCGACGCTCGAATCCACCCAGTGCGCGTCGGCCGTCGAAGTCGCGAACGCCGCGATGCCGTCGTCGCCGATCGCGCCGCGGGCGAACCCGGTGCGGTGGGTGGATCGCCCCTGAGCGTCGAGCGCGCCCGCCATGTTGTCGGCGGGGTCGTCGATCGTCGCGCCGATGAGCGGCGGCAGCGTCGCGCTGGAGTAGCCGAATCGGGCGTACAGCGCCGAGTCGCCGATGCGGTCGCCCTCGAATGCGTGGTCCGCGCCGTGATTGATCACGCGCACGATGCCGTCGGCCGCAGTGCCGCTGACGAGCCAGCCGGCGGGCCGGATCACCCGGCGTACATCGCCCTGCTCGATCGGCAGCGGCTCTTCCACGGCCGTCCAGACCTCGTGGTCCGCGGGCAGCACGAGGCCGAGGAAGCCCTTCGACGCCCAGTACGGCGATCCGGCGCCCGAATACGACTGGGCCATCGCGGGCCACTCGCCGAACAGCCCCATCGTGAGCAGACCGCGCTCGTCGATCGCGCCGCGCTCCACGAAGGCGCGCAGCTGGCCGGAGGCCGCACGACGCAGCAGGCCGAGCGGCAGGCGGGTCGCTCCGGTGATCGCGCCCATCCACAGCGGCGCCGCCGTCGCGAACCGGTAGATGAGGCTGCGCCCCTGCAGCACCGGCATGCCGTCGGCGCCGATGAGCACGGTGTAGTCGTCGAGGAACGCGGTCAGTCGGGCGCGGAACACCGGCGCGAGCGCTTCGGATCCGAACTCCGCGGATCCCTGCGACCCCGCCCACAGCAGCGGGTACAGGTGCATCGCCCAGCCGCAGTAGTAGTCGTAGGCGCGCCAGGTACCGTCGGCCCACCAGCCGTCGGCCTGGTAGTAGTCCTCGATGCGGGCGAGGTCCGACGCGATCCGTGCAGGGTCGTGCGCTCCCCCGACCGAGGCGAGGAACGTCTCGACGGTGATCCGGAACCACAGCCAGTTGTTGTCGGGGTACCAGCCCACCGGATTCAGCGCCAGCCAATCCACGATGCGCTGCTGCGCGGGGGCGTCGAGCGTGTCCCACAGCCAGGGCCGGGTGAGCTGAAGACCCAGGGCGATCGAGGCGGCCTCGACCTCGGCCTGCGCCTGCTCGGTGGGCAGGATCCACCGCTCCGGGTTCGACGGGTCGGTGCCGGCGACGAGCCCGTCGCGATACCAGTCCAGGAACCCGTGCGGATCCGCCCCGCCCTCGCCGGTGAGACGGAAGGAGAAAAGCAGGAACGAGCGCGCGAAGCCCTCCAGACCGTCGCTGTCCGCGCCGCTGCTGCTGGTCTGCCCTGGCAGGCGCACCTGGCTGCGGGTGGGCGTGAAGTACGGCCGCAGCGACAGCAGCAGGTGATCGGCCACGGCGGCCCAGTGATCGCGCGTCCATCCGGTGTGCGGCGAGAGCGCGCGGTCCTCCGGGGGCAGGATCAGACGGGCGGGGTCGAAGGCGGTCACGGGGTCTCCTTCACGAGAGGGATCGAGGCGGTGGGGGTCGAGGCTTTAGGGGTCGGCACGACGGGATCCGCCAGTGCCTGGACGCTCGGCCGCAGCGAGGATTCGCGCACGTGCAGCTCGGGGCTGAGCTTCACGCGGAACGCGGGGCGGCCGCTGCCGGCCTCGAGCCGGGCGATGAGCAGGTTCACGGCCTCGCGCCCGACGTGCTGCTTGGGCGGACGGACCGCGGTGATCGCGGGATCGCCGAAGCGGGCGACGTCGTCGTCATAGGCGACGATCGCGAGGTCGTGCGGCACACGGAGGCCGCGGTCCAGGGCATGCTGCTCGAGCGCGAGGGCTTGCGGATCCGGCAGCACGATGACCGCCGTGGTGGCGGTGTCCCGGATGATCTGCAGCGCGTCGTCCATCGTCTGCTCGCGCCCCGCGGTATCGAAGCGCACGCCGTTGATGCTGGCGGCGTCGGTCGGCAGCCCGAGCGAGCGCAGGGTGCTCTCCCACCCGCGCCGCACGTAGCGACCCGTGGGACGTTCGGTCTCGGTGATCAGGCCGATGCGCTCGTGCCCCTGCGCGTGCAGGTGCCGCACGGCGAGCGCGGCGCCCGCGGTGTGATCCGAGACGACCGAGTCCAGATGCGGCGCCGCGGCCGCCGCGCGCACCCGGCGCTCTGCGAGCACGACGGGCACGGGCAGCGCGTCGAGCCACTCCAGCATCTCGACCGCGTGCTCGCCGAACGTGTCGGGGGCGACGATGAGCCCGTGCAACCCCGGGGTGTTCAGCAGCGCCTCGACCTGGCGGCGGTTGTCCCGCAGGTCGTAGGTCGACGCACGCAGCAGCAGCCGGGCGCGCAGTTGTGCGGCCTGTGCTCTCGCGCCGTGCACGATGGGCGGCCAGTAGTACTCGAGCGAGGGCACGACCATCCCGATCGTGTAGCGGGTGACGGCCGGATCGTGCCCGGCGAGCGCGGGGCTGAGCCCTGGTTCGAGCGCGCTGCGCAGAGTCGCTCCGCCATGTACGCGCGTGACGAGCCCCTGCTGGGCGAGCGTGTTGATGTCGCGCCGGATCGTGAGCTCGCTCACGCCCAGGCGAGCAGCGATCGAGGAAACGCTGACCGAGCCGTGCTCACGGATCTCATCCATGATCCGCTCCCGTCGCTGCAGCGCGAAGAGCGGATCCCGCCCGCTCACGAGAGCTCCTCGATCACGGTCGTGAAAGTGCCGGCACGTCCCGCCACGTCGTAGACGAGGCGGGTGAGCCGCGGACCCCACACCGCGATCAGCTCGGGGTCGTCCAGCTCCCACACCTCGAGCGAGGGCGTGACCGGTGCGTCGCCGTCGCCCGCGGCGATGCGGATGCTCCGCCCGTCCGCCGCGACCTCGACCGCACCGCGGGAGGGCGTGACCTCACCCGCGGCGATGAGGTGGATCCGGTGCGCGCCGTCCTCGCCCAGTCGCCACCGATCCACCACCTCGATCCGGCCCGAGCCCTCTCCGGCGTCGCCGAACCGGAACGTGCGGCGCCAGGAGTCGCCCTCGGGGAGCGGGTAGGCGCCGGCGAGCTCCAGCTCGAACTCGCCCGTGCCCCCGGTCTCTTCCGGCTCGCAGTCCGTCGGCCGGGTCGATGCCGGCTCGCCCCGCGGCGCGGAGATCACCTGAGCGGCGAACGCGGGCCCCTCGCCTTGCTCGAGCCCGAACGGCGCGGGGGCGCTGTGCCAGCCGCTCTGCATCGCGCGGATCAGATACCGCTCGGCGCTGAACGTCTGCGCCGTGTAGGTGGGCTTGCCCACATCGACGAGCAATTGCCTGCCGCCCGCGGCGACGAGGAAGGCCCCGAGGTCCTTGTGGTTGTGGTTCTCGTCGTTCGTGCCGCCCTTCGCGGCGAGCGCGAGCCCTGCTTCGGAGCCGGCCTCGGCGCGGCGCACCTGCACCTGGACCGAGGGCAGCCAGACCGCTGCCGGAAGCGGTGCGGAGGCGGGGACCGCGTCCCGCCAGGCGGTGTCGGCGAGCGCGCGCACGAGCCGCGGCAGCCCTCCCGTGGCATCCGCGACGGGCGCGCCGGGCCGGCGGGCGGCCCGTGCCCACTCCGCCACCCTCGCGTCTCCGGTGCGCCTCCCCCAGCGGAACGGGAGCTGCCATGGCTCGTGCCCGCGCGAGCGCGCCCAGCCATCGGCCACGTTCACGTACCAGTCCCCGCCGAGGTGCATGCGCATCGGGAACCGCAGCACCTCTGCGACCACGGGGATCCCGGCGGCGTCGAGTCCGCCGTCGGTGATCGCGGCCACGGTGTCCAGCATCTCGAGCATGCGCCCCGCGCCGTTCCACCAGTACGCGACGCCCTCGTCGATCGCCCCGTCGGCGGGCAGCTCCGCGACATAGCGGTCGAGGCTGTCGAGTGCGCGCGCGAGGATCCGGGCGACCCGGTCGGCGTCGTCGAGCAGGAGCACGGCCGCCAGCAGCACATTGCCGAGGATCCAGGGATTCCAGTTGTTGACGTCGCGCCAGTATCCGAGCCACCACAGGTCGTCGCGCGTCTCGAAGGGCGTGAACACGCGCGTCTCGGCCTCGTGCCGGATGCGCTCGCGCAGTCCGGGCCAGCTCTCGTCCCAGCGGGGGCCGAGGATCCGGTCCGCGACGGCCAGCTGCACCACGATCTCGCCCGCGACGAGATCGAGGTAGGGCGAGGCGACGTCGGGCAGCACGAACCCGCGCCGGGCGTGCGCGTCGTCGTGCGCGGGCAGCGACCAGGTGCTCTGCTCGCACAGCACCACGACACCGTCGGCCGCCTCGTCGATCCATACCGGGTCCTCGGTCGCGGCCGCCGCGATCACGGCGCGCGTCAGCCGCTCCTGCCGATCGGACACCGCCCGCTCGTAGCTCGCGCGGTCGCCGTCGCGGACGTAGCGGGCGAACAGCGAACCGAGGGCGTCGGCCCAGGGGCGGCCGCGGTCCTCCTCCGCCGTCGCGAGGATCCGTTCGATCGTGATCGGATCCGCCTGCCCCCAGACGTCGCGGTGTTCGATCGAGGAGATCCCGACTCGCTCACGCAGGGTCTCGGCGCCGACTCCCCCGACCACCGTGTGCAACGCCTCGCCGCGCATCGACGGACCCCACTCCGCGAACAGCGGCCCGCGGAATTCCGCGGGGCTCACGGCCGTTCCGGGTGGCGGCACCGCGTGCGCGCTGACCCGGGAGAGGACGTCCGCATCGGGGTTCCGCGTCATGGTTCAACTTTCGCTTGTGCTTGTATCTGTTCGACTCTGAACGTTTCATTTCGTCTCGAACGAGTCCGAGTATCTACTGAGTTCAGCGACGACGCAATGCCCTGCCTCGTCGGGATCTGACGAAGGACGGGACCCCTCGGGAATGACCGCAACGACCACCCCCCACGCTCTCGTCGTGATGTCGCGCGAGGTGTTCGAGCGCCAGTTCGACGCCGCACGCATCGCGCGACTGCGGCGCATCGCGACCATTCAGGAGCCGGTCTTCACGGATGACCTGGACGACCCCGCCCTGGCGGAACGACTGGCCTCCGTCGAGGTTCTCCTGACCGGCTGGGGCGCGCCTCGACTCGACGCCGCGCGCCTGGATCGGATGCCGAACCTGCGCGCGATGCTGCACTGCGCCGGCTCCATCCGCCCGCAGGTGAGCGAGGAGTTCTGGCGCCGGGGGATCCGCGCGGCCTCGGTCGCCGAGGTCAACGCGGTGCCGGTGGCGGAGTTCACGCTCGCCGCGATCATCTTCGCGGGCAAGAAGGCGCCGTTCATCGCCGCCGACCCCGAGACGCGCCGGCAGAACGGCCTCAGGGCGGCGCGCTTCGGCGGGCTCGGCAACCTGGGCCTCACGATCGGCGTCGTCGGCTTCAGCCGCGTCGGCCGCCGCGTGGTCGACATCGTGCAGCAGCTCGAGGACGTCACGGTCCTCGTCGCGGATCCTTATGCGGATCCGTCCGAGATCGCCGCGGCCGGAGGTGTGCACACGACGCTCGAGGAGCTGCTGCCCCGAGTGGACGTGCTGTCGCTGCATGCCCCGGAACTGCCGTCGACCCGCCACATGATCGGCACGGCGCAGCTCGCCGCGCTCCCGGATCACGCGACCATCATCAACACCGCCCGCGGCAGCGTGATCGACACGGCAGCGCTCGAGCGCGAGTGCGCGAGCGGCCGCCTCAACGCGATCCTCGACGTGACGGATCCCGAGCCTCTGCCCGCGGACTCGCCGCTCTACGGGCTGCCGAACGTCATGATCACGCCGCATCTGGCGGGCTCCCTCGGAACAGAGCTGTACCGCATGACCGACGCCGCGCTCGACGAGCTCGAGCGCTTCACCGCAGGGCTGCCCCTGCACGAGGAGGTCACCGTCGACGCCTTGCAGCTCAGCGCCTGAGCCGCCCTCCCCTTCATCCGCACCACCCGATCTCACCCGCATCCATCCCAGATCCATCCCAGAAGGAGAACCTCGCATGAAGCGATCCCTCATCGCCGTCGGCACCGTCGCCGCGGCGGCGCTCGCCCTCGCCGGCTGCGCCGGCACGTCCGCCCCGGCCTCCACCGCCTCGGGCGGCGGCAGCACGACGCTGCGCGTCTCGGTGTGGAACTACGCGCAGACGCCCGAGTTCAAGGCCCTCTTCGACGCGTTCCACAAGGCCAACCCCGACATCACGATCGAACCGGTCGACATCCTCGCCGCGAACTACGAGGACAAGGTCACGACGATGCTCGCGGGCGGCGACACGACCGACATCATCACCGTCAAGAACCTCACCGACTTCGGCGGCTATGCGCAGAAGAAGCAGCTCGTCGGTGTGAACGACCTCGTCAAGGCGCTGCCCGCCGACAAGATCCCCGCGCTCGGCGAATACAAGGCCGACGGCACCTACTACGCGGTCCCCTATCGGCAGGACTTCAGCGTGCTGTTCTACAACAAGCAGCTGTTCAAGGACGCGGGCGTCGCCGACCCCTCCGCCCTCACCTGGGACGAGTTCGCCGCGGACGCCAAGAAGCTCACGAAGGGCGACGGAGCGGACAAGGTCTACGGCGCCTACCTCCATGTCTGGAACTCGCTCGTGCAGGGCTACGCGTCCGCGCAGCAGGACAAGCCCTTCGACAAGCCCGACTACTCCTGGATGAAGGACCAGTACGACCTCACTCTCGGCATGCAGAAGGACGGGACGATCCTCGACTACGGCACCGCGAAGAGCCAGCAGGCCTCGTACAAGACGGTCTTCGAGACCGGCAAGGCCGCCATGGTGCCGATGGGCACCTGGCTCATCTCGGCGCTGCTGGCCGACACGGCCGCGGGCACCACGTCGGTCGACTGGGGCATCGCGCCGATCCCGCAGATCAAGAGCGGATCCAAGGTCACCACGATGGGCGGTCCGACCGGGTTCGGCATCAACAAGAACTCCAAGAACCAGGACGCGGCGAAGAAGTTCCTGACCTTCGCGGCCGGTCAGGACGGCGCCAAGGCCGTCGCATCGATCGGCATCGTGCCCGCCTACCACAGCGACGAGATCACCACTCAGTACTTCGCACTGAAGGGCATGCCGCAGGACGCGACCTCGAAGAAGGCGTTCACGCCCGACACGATCCGCCCCGACGGCGCGACCGGTCCTCTCGCGGCGCAGCTGCAGAGCGTGTTCGACCAGGAGCACCAGCTCATCATGACCGGCAGCAAGTCGGTGGACGACGGCATCTCCGAGATGCAGAGCCGCGTGAAGTCCGAGGTGCTCAACCAGTGAGCCCTCGGGGTCGTTGAGCGCCCTTCGTCTCGTCGCTACGCTCCTCGCTCAGGGACCGCTGCCCACCGGTCCCTGAGCGAGCGCAGCGAGACGAAGGGCCCCACCCAGGCGCCACCCCCCGGTCCCTGAGCGAGCGCAGCGAGACGAAGGGCGCTCGACGCCCCTGATCCCCCTCCCCGAACCGGAGCAGAGAGAGACATGACCACCACCACGGACCGCCCGCCCGCAACGGTGCAGCGCACGGTCGCGAGCCGCCGGATGCGCCGGCACAGCATCCTCGTCGGCTGGAGCTTCATCCTGCCGAACTTCCTCGGATTCGCGCTGTTCACCCTGGTCCCGGTGCTCGCCGCCTTCGTGCTGGCGTTCATGAACTGGGATGCCTACAACCCGCCCACGTTCGCCGGGATCAAGAACTTCACGCGCCTGTTCGGCGACCAGAACTTCCACGTCGCGCTGGTCAACACCCTGCTCTATGCGCTCGGCCACGTGCCGCTGACCCTGGTTTGCGCACTGGGGCTCGCGATCCTGCTCAACCAGAAGCTGCGCGGCATCGCTTTCTTCCGGGTCGCCATCTTCTTCCCCTACATCACCTCGCTCGTCGCGATCGCCATCGTCTGGAACATGCTCTTCGATCCGGTGAACGGACCGATCAACCAGTTCCTGCACCTGCTCGGGATCGCGAACCCGCCGGGATGGACCTCGAGCACCGGGTGGGCACTTCCCGCCGTGATCATCACGAGCGTGTGGCGCGACATGGGCTACTACATGGTGCTGTTCCTCGCGGGGCTGCAGGCCATCCCGCAGGAGTACTACGAGGCCGCCGCGATGGACGGCGCAGGGCGGTGGCGCACGTTCTGGAACATCACGCTGCCGTCGCTTCGACCCACCACCTTCCTCGTTCTCGTGCTGCTGAGCGTGTCGAGCTTCAAGGTCTTCGACCTCATCTTCGTGATGACCGGCGGCGGGCCCGGGCGCGCGACGCTCGTGCTCTCGCAGCTCATCTACCAGAACGGCATCCTGAACGGCCAGTTCGGGTACTCCTCGGCGATCTCGCTCGTGCTGTTCCTGATCGTCCTGATCGTGACCGTGTTCCAATTCCGGATCCAGCAGAGGAGGGAGCGCTGATGTCCTCTCTCACGTCCGACCTCGCCCAGCAGCTCGACAGCGGGCGCGTGCAGCCTCCCGCCGTCTCCCGACCCCGCACGAGGAGGAGCCGCGCGCGGATCGGCCGCATCGGGATGTACGTGCTCCTCGTCGTCCTGCTGACCGTCGTGCTGCTGCCGTTCCTGTGGATGCTCTCCTCGTCGTTCAAGCACGACGACGAGGTGCTCACGGTGCCCGTGCAGTGGCTGCCGACCACCTTCGTGTGGAGCAACTACGCGGAGATCTGGACCCAGATCCCGATGGCCGGCTACCTCGCGAACTCGGCGTTCCTCGCGATCGTGATGACGATCCTGCAGGTGCTCACCGGCAGCTTCGCCGCCTACGGCTTCGCCAAGGTGCGCTTCCCCGGCCGGGACGCCCTGTTCCTCGCCTACATCGCGACGATCGCCGTGCCATGGCAGGCCTACATGATCCCGCAGTACGTGATGATGCAGAAGGCGGGCCTGACGAACACGTTCACCGCGCTCATCCTGTTGCAGGCGTTCGGCGCGTTCGGGGTGTTCCTGATGCGCCAGTACTACATGACCATCCCGGACGAGCTCAACGAGGCCGCCCGGATCGACGGCCTCAGCGACTACGGGATCTGGGCGCGGATCATCCTGCCGCTTTCGAAGCCCGCGCTCGCCTCGCTCGCCCTGCTCACGTTCGTGAACACCTGGAACGACTACATGGGACCGTTCATCTACCTCTCCAGCAACGAGCTGTGGACGGTGCAGATCGGACTCAAGTCGTTCATCGGCCAGTACTCCGCGCAGTACGCCCTGATCATGACCGGATCCGTGATCTCGATCGTCCCGATCCTGGCCATCTTCCTCGCCGGGCAGCGCTACTTCATCAGCGGGATCGCGACGAGCGGGATGAAGGGATGAGCGCCGTGATCGACGATCGCGCCCAGCCCCGTCCGTCGCGGCGCCGGATCCTGCATCTGCGCCAGGAGACCATGGAGTCGATGTTCGCCTACGCGTACACGATCCTGATGACGGATCTGCTGCTCGTGCTGGCGAACCTGCCGCTCGCCGTGCTGCTTTTCGTCTCGCGCGACGCGCTGCAGGCCTGGCCGACCGTGCTGCTGCTCTCGCTCACACTCGCCCCCTCGCTGGCCGGGGCCTTCGAGGTGTTCCGCCGGATGCGCGACGAGGAGCCGCCGCGTCCGTTCGCCGCGTTCTGGCACGGGTACCGCAGCCGCGGCACGGCGGCCGCACTGCTCGGCCTCGCCACGGCGCTCGCGATCGGATTCGTCCTCTACGACGGCGCGATCCTGACCGGCACCGCCTGGGCGCCCCTGGTCGCACCGACGCTCGCCGTGCTGGCCGCCTGGGTGCTCGCGACCTGCACCTCGGCGCTCGCCGGGCTCGTGCTGTACCCGCAGGCGTCGGTGCGCGCGATCGTGAAGGCCGCGATCTACCTTTCCGTCCGGCGCTGGTACTTCAGCGTGTTCGCGCTCGTGCTGCTCGCGATCTCAGCGGCCGCGGTCATCCTCCAGCCCGTGCTCGGCGCGCTCGTGCCGGGGCTCCTCCTTTACGTCGTGTTCGCGAACGCCGAGTTCGCCTTCCGCCGAGCGGTGGAAGCCGAGGTCGCAGGGACGGTGTGATCCGCGCGGCCGAGGCGTTCCGGCCGGACACCGCGCTCACCCCTGGACCCGCGCCGCCGAGGAGCGCATGCTGGGACCATGACCGGTTTCCAGACCACGCATGCGTTCAGCGGGTTCAGCGTCGACGACGTCGACGCCGCCCGGACCTTCTACGGCGAGACGCTCGGCTTGGACGTCTCGACGAACCCGATGGGGTTCCTCGACATCCGGCTGCCGCAGGGGGGATCCATCCTCGTCTACGCGAAGCCGAACCACACCCCGGCGAGCTTCACGATCCTGAACTTCCCGGTCGACGACGTGGAGGCGGCGGTCGACGACCTCAACGCCCGCGGCGTGGTGACGAAGATCTACACGGATCCCGACTTCGGCACCGACGCGAAGGGCATCGCGCACGGCGGCCCCGGCCGCGGACCGGACATCGCCTGGTTCACCGACCCTGCGGGCAACGTGCTGTCGGTCCTCGCGGCGAACGGACCGGATCCGGCTTGACTTCGAGCGCACTCGAAGTCGTAGCGTGGGGCGCATGCAGGACACGACCACGACGCGCTCGATCTCCGAGGCCGCGCAAGAGCTCGGGCTGACCGCGCACACCCTCCGCTACTACGAGCGCGAGGGGCTCATGCTGACACCGGTCGACCGGGTGTCCTCCGACCGCCGCCGGTACACCGAGGGCGACCTCGCCTGGCTCGGGTTCCTGCGCAAGCTCCGCTCGACGGCGATGCCGATCGCGACCGTTCGCCGCTACGTCGAGCTCGCCCGTGCGGGCGACGGCACCAGTGCAGAACGGCTCGCGCTGCTGCGCGAGCACCGCGAGACCGTGCTCGCCCGACGCGCGGAGCTGGACGACGCGCTCGGCGCCATCGACATCAAGATCGACCTCTACAGCGAAAGGCTCTCCTCATGAAGCACGCAACCCTCGGCGCCCTCTCCGTCGGCCGGCTCGGCCTCGGCTGCATGGGCATGTCGGCCTTCTACGCGGGCGCGAACACCGACGAGGCGGAGTCGATCCGCACCGTCCACCGTGCCCTCGATCTCGGCGTCACGATGCTCGACACCGCCGAGATGTACGGCCCGCACACGAACGAGGAGCTCGTCGGCCGCGCGCTCGCCGGACGTCGCGACGGGGTCGTGATCGCGACCAAGTTCGGGATCCATGCCGGCGCCGAGGGCGGTCGGGTTCTCGACGGTACCCCGGAGAACGTGCGACGTTCGGTCGAGGGCTCGCTGCAACGGCTCGGCACCGACCGTATCGACCTGTATTACCAGCACCGGATGGATCCGGCCACGCCGATCGAGGACACGGTCGGCACCCTCGCCGAGCTCGTCTCGGAGGGCAAGATCCTGCACTACGGGCTCTCTGAGGCGGGCGAGGAGACGATCCGTCGCGCGCACGCGGTGCATCCGGTGACGGCGCTGGAGACCGAGTACTCGCTGTGGACACGGGAGCCCGGCGAGCAGCTGCTGCCGGTGCTGCGCGAACTCGGCATCGGCCTCGTGCCGTACTCGCCGCTCGGGAGGGGCTTCCTCACCGGCGCGATCCGCTCGGCCGAGTCTCTGGCCGACGGCGACTTCCGCCGCAGCAACCCCCGGTTCGCCGGCGACAACCTCGACGCCAACCTGCG
Source organism: Microbacterium sp. 05N427 (assembly GCF_056397105.1). Taxonomy (NCBI): domain Bacteria; kingdom Bacillati; phylum Actinomycetota; class Actinomycetes; order Micrococcales; family Microbacteriaceae; genus Microbacterium; species Microbacterium sp. 05N427. The sequence goes on along the minus strand of NZ_JBFTMT010000010.1, from coordinate 118,319 downwards.
GATCGTGGAGGCGGTCGAGGCGGTCGCTCAAGAGCTCGGCGCGACGCCGGCCCAGGTAGCACTCGCCTGGGTGCTCGCGCAGGGTGCGGACATCGCGCCGATCCCGGGCACCAAGCGGGTCTCGCGGCTCGAGGAGAACGTCGCCGCGGACACGCTCGTGCTGACGCCGGAACACCTCGCGGCGCTCGGCGCCCTGCCGGCGGCGGCGGGCGAGCGCTACGCCGACATGTCGAGCATCGGACGCTGAGCCGAACCGCGTCGTGCGGACCCGGTCTCGCCGCGGGACCGGTCCGCCGGCGGCGGGGCGGTGCTCAGCCGGCGAACCGGCGCTGCACCGCTCAGCCGGCGAACCGGCGCTGCACCTCCGCATACGGGAGGGCGCCGTCGAGGAAGCCGAGCGTGCCCGTCTCGAGCAGCTCACGCCCCGCGCGTTCGAGTGCGGTGAGCGCGGCTCGGGCGAGGCTGCCGCCGAGGCTCACCCGCTTCACGCCGAGCGCGAAGAGCTCGGGCGCCGGGATGACGCGCGAGGCGAGACCGGCCACGATGTTGAGCGGAGCCGGGATCTCGGCGACCAGACGCCGGATCGTGTCCTCGTCGTTGACGCCCGGGACGAAGATGCAGTCGGCGCCGGCCTCGACATAACGCTGCGCCCGCGCGACCGTCTCGGCGAAGGGGTCCGTGGTCCCGCCGAAGAAGTACGCGTCCGTACGGGCGTTCAGCACGAACGTCCCTCGTGGCGCCGCGTCACGGGCCGCCGCGATCCGCTCGGCCGCCTCGTCCACCCCGAACAGGGCGCCGGCTGCCGTGTCCTCGAGGTTGCCGCCGACCGCGCCGATCTCGGCCGCGCGCAGCACCGTGCGGGCGACGTCCTGCGGATCCTCGCCGTACCCGGACTCGAGATCCGCGGTCACCGGCACATCGACCGCCGCGACGATCGCCGAGACCTTCTCGAGCATCGTGTCGAGATCCAGCGCGCCGCCGTCGGGCACGCCGAGCGACCAGGCGATGCCGGCGCTCGTGGTCGCGATCGCGGGGAAGCCGAGCGGGGCGAGCAACCGCGCGGATCCCGGATCCCACGCGTTAGGGAGCACGAAGCCGGAGCCGTGATGCAGGGCGAGGAAAGCGGACGCGCGGTCGTTCGACATGGTGACCTCCTGGCGGGGATGCTGTTGCCTGCCATTCTGCCGCGCCGAGCAGTTAGGACGCGGCGTCGATCCCGGATCCCGAGCATGGCGGCCACGACATCGGGGCGAGACGGCACCGGAACGCCGCCTCCGTTCAGCGCGAAGGACGCGCTCTCGCCCGCGGATGGACGACCCCCGAGACCGCGCCCAGCACGGCACCGATCAGGGTGTCCACGACGCGCTCCACGATCAGGTCCCAGGGGAGCCCTCCCACGGCACCCGCCGCGGCCGAGATGATGAAGAGGACGAGCGGGGTGATGAAGACGAGCGCGAGCGCGTAATTGCGGACCACGAAGATCTCGATCGCGAACTGCAGCCCGGCCAGCAGGAACGGCAGCACGAAGGCCGGCACCGGCAGCGACCCGAGCAGCGCGAAGAGCCCCGCGCCGACGAGGGTGCCGAGGAATCGCTGACTGCCGCGGATGAACGCCACCCGCCGGCCGACATTGACCCCGATCACGGCGATCCCCGCGCACACCGTCCAGTACGCCCGCTGAGGGTCGACGAGCAGCATGCTGAGGAGCGTCCCGGCGACGGCGACCAGAGCCACCCGCAGCAGCAGCGCCGCCGTGTCCCGGTCCAGCTGCGGGCGGCGGGCGATCTGCGTGCGCACCGGTGGCGGAGTGCCGCCCCGCGTCACGGTGATCAAGAACGCCGCCACCGCGACCAGGTAGGCGATGAGCGCGCCCGCGGCGAGAGCGGCGAGGAAGACCAGCGGCTCGACCAGGCGACGTCCGCCGGAGACCCCGGTCAGGTGAGTGGCCAGCCCATAGACGAGCACGAAGAACACCGGTCCCGGCGGGCCGAGCCGGAACCCGTAGTGCAGGGCGGCAGCGATCACGGAGACCACGACCAGACCGATCGCGGCGAGGATCGGGAACGGCGCGAGCAGGGTCCCGATCGCGGCGAAGCCGAGGATCGCGACGCCGATGACGGGCAGCAGCCGGATCCGCACTCTCGGCGCGGCACCGACGAGGTAGATCGTCGTGAAGGCGCCGCTCGCCGCCATCATGCCCATCGCCGGTTGCCCGAACAGCGTGAACAGCGCGACCGGCACGAACATCGACAGCGCGGCCTGCAGCGCGACCGGCCAACGCCGGGACGTCGCGGGGGCGAGCGAGAAATGGCTCCGCGCCCACACGCGGATCAGAGCCGTCGGCGGGCGCGAGGAGCCGGGATCCTGAGAGCGCGGATCCTGCTCTTCCATACGACCCTGYCGCCTCCCGTCGAGCCGAACGGCCCCGACCAGCCTACGCGGCGGGCGCGGGCGATCAGTCGATCCGGCGGCCGAGCGATCGACCTGGTGGGGACGGCGGCTGTCGCGACTCCGGCCAGAGAGCCTTCCATGCCCGGACCGTCCGCGCCACCCCGGTGGCCTCCTGGCCGTCGCTATCATCGGGTGATGGCCGATTCCTCCGCAGCACCCCGCAGCACCGGCCGATACCGCAAGGGCATCGCCCGACGCCAGGAGATCCTCGACAAGGCGATCGAGGTGTTCGCCCGTCGCGGGTCTCAGAAGACGAGCCTGCGTGCGATCGCCCAGGAGGTCGGCGTCACGCACGCGGCCCTGACGCACTACTTCGGGTCCCTGGAGGAACTGCTCGTGGAGGTCTACCGCGCATCGGAGAGCGCGAAGGATGCGGCCCAGCCGATTCCGCTGGACACCAGCCCTGCGCTGTCGATGCGCACGGCGGCGGAGCGCAATCGCAGCATCCCTGGACTCGTCCAGCTGTACTCGACTCTGGTGTCGATGGCTCTCGAAGACTCGCACACCGCCGCGCAGGAATTCATCACGCAGCGATTCACGCGGATCCGCACCGCGATGTCCGCACAGGTGCGTCACCTCCAGGCCTCGGGCGCGCTGCGCGCCGACCTGGATCCGGATCTCGTCGCGGCCCTCGTCATCGCCGCGTCCGACGGGTTGCAGACGCAGTGGCTGCTCGACGATGCGGTCGATCACGAGGCCGCGCTCGAGATGCTGGACCGCCTGCTCTCCGCCGGCACCGACACCGGCTCCGACTGATCCGGGGATCCCGCGAGGGGCAGAACCCCCGGATCAGGACCGACAGTCGTCGGCTCGGGGCCGCTGACCGGTGCGGCCGCCGGAGCCGACGGGTTCAGAGAGTGGCGGCGAAGGGGTCGAACTCGGCCGGCAGAAGCGGGACGGGCCCGACCGTGCTCTCGACGGCGACCGTCCGGCCTGTGCGCGCCGACTCCTGTGCGGACAGCAGCACGTCCAGCACATGGAAGCCGAGCTCACCGGAGGCCACGTGCGGCCGGTCCGCGGCGATCGCGCGCACCATGTCGAGGGCGCCGAGCCCGCGGCCGATCTCGAGGTCTTCGTGGGTGATCTCCACCCACTCCTGCTCGAACGACATGCCGTCGCGCAGCACGCCGAGAGGCTTCACGTACGCGATCCGCCCGGCGAACATGTTGGGGTCGGGAATCACGATCGTGCCCTCGGTGCCGTGGATCTCGACGACGCCGTGGCGCTCCAGCGCCGAGTCGAAGCTCAGCAGACTCTGCGCCTGTGCGCCCTGCTCGAAGGAGGTGACGATCTGGATCGTCGACGGAACCTCGACCGGGAACAGGGCGCCGGCGTTCGGGCCCGTGCGGATCTCGCGCTCCTCGCGTGCTTTGCTGCCGACCGCCGCAACGTTCGAGACCGGGCCGAGCAGGCTCACGAGCGCGGAGAAGTAGTACGGACCCATGTCGAGCAGCGGGCCTGCGCCCTCGGCGAAGAGGAAGGCGGGACTGGGGTGCCACAGGTCCGGCCCCTGGGTCTGGAAGGTGGTCTGTGCGAACAGCGGGCGCCCGATCACTCCGCTCTCGATCGCCCGGCGCGCGGCTTGGAATCCCGGGCCGAGCAGCGTGTCGGGGGCGGAGCCGACGCGAATCCCCGCCGACTCCGCCTCGCGCAGCAGCGTCGCCGCGGCGTCGCGGTCGAGGCCGAGCGGCTTCTCGCTCCAGACGTGCTTGCCGGCGGCGACCGCCGCGCGGGAGACCTCGATGTGCGCGTCGGGAGTGGTCAGGTTGATGACGAACTCGACACCCGGGTGGGCGAGGACGTCCTCGCCGGAACCCCAGGCCGCGATGCCGTGCTTCTCGGCCTGCGCCTGAGCCCGGTCGACCAGCACGTCCCCGACGATGAGCACCTCGGTGTCGGGGAACCTCGCGAGGTTCTCGAGGTACGTGTCGCTGATGACGCCGACGCCGATGACGCCGATCCCGACCGCGCTCATCGGGAGAAACCGCCCTCGGTGAGGAAGGCGTAGCTCGCGGCGATGTCGTCGAAGACGTCGCCCGGCGCGTTGTCGTACTCGATGATGGCGTACTGCACGGCCGACGCCGCCCGCAGCGCGTCGGCGAGGGGCACGTCGCCGCTGCCCGCGTGGCGCTGGTCGAGGCTGTCCGAACCGAACTCGCCGGCACCCGGGGCGAACGGGTTGCTCTCGGGGGCGATGCCGTCCTTGACGTGCACGGCGACGAGGCGGTCGCCCAGACGGGAGACCAGGGCGGGGACATCCTGTCCGCCGACGAGGGCCCAGTACAGGTCGAGCTCGAGAGCGATCCGCTCGTCTGTGAGCGCCACGAAGCGCTCATAGGCGCTCTGCCCGTCGAAGTCGGCGACGAACTCCTGCGCGTGGTTGTGATAGCCCACGGCGAGGCCGAAGCTCGCGGCGGTGTCGGCGAGGGCGTTGAGGCGGTCGGCGATCGCGGTGACCCCCTCGAGGGTGAACCAGCGCTCCGGTGCGACGAACGGGTCGATGACGGTCTTCAAGCCCAGCGTGGCTGCGGCCTCGAAGACGACCTCGGGGGCGGGCGTGGGAATGGATCCGTCCGGCGTCCACAGCTCGTCGGAGAGCAGCGGCGCGTGCCCGGTGGGCGAGGCCAGCCCCGACGCGTCGAGGGCGGCGCGAATCTCGTCCGGGCGGCGCACGAAGTCGAACGCCTCGACGTTGCGCAAGCCGATGGCGGCGAGCCTGTCGAGCGAGCCCGCCATATCGGCGGAGAACTCCGCCGCGAGCGTGTAGAGCTGAACCGAGGTTTCTGGCAGGGCCACGTCGACCTTCCTTCTCTGCAAGGGACCGGGCACTCGCTGCCCGTGCGGCCAGCGTAACAGAAACCTCCACTTGGAGGTAATATAGATTTCTTGCTCAGCGGCTCATCCGAACCTGACGGACTTGCAGCGGCCGCCGCTGCTGTGGGGCTCAGTCGCGGGAGGTCGCGTTGACACTGCCCGAGCGTTCCTGCCCGCTGAGGTGCGCGATGGCGACCATGATGCGCTCGGTGATCTCGCGACGGGCTCTGCCGTCCGGAACACCGTCGAGGTCGGCGAGGTCGAGCGGCTCCCCGAAGCGCACCTCGAGGCGCGGCCTCCCTGGCAGCAGATGGCTCAGCGGCGTGGCGGAGCCGGTGCCGATCAGCCCGACGGGCACGATCGTGGCGCCGGTGTCGCGCGCCATCCATGCGGCGCCGCCGTGACCGTCGTGGAGCTTCCCGTCGCGTGAGCGGGATCCCTCCGGGAACACCGCGAACACACTCCCCGCCCGCAGGATGCCGGCCCCTGCGTCGAGCGCGGCGCGTGCGTCACGACCGGTCGCGCGATGCACCGGCACGCCGCCGATCGACCTGAAGAACCAGCGTTTGAACCGGCCGGGGATCCCGGTGCCCGCGAAGTACGACGCCTTGATGAGGAACTGCACGGGACGCGCCGCGGATGTCGGGATGATGACGGTGTCGAGCGACGCGAGATGGTTGCTCGCCAACAGCACCGGTCCGCGCTCGGGGATGTGCGCTCGTCCCACGATGCGCGGGCGGTACAACAGCCAGAACAACGGCCGCAGAATCGCCCGCCCCAGATAGTAGACGGCCCCCGGCCGTGGCGCGGAAGCGGGGAGCGATGGACCTGGCACAGTCACGTCGTCACCCTATCCGGCATCGTCGGGGTGCATGCGCGACGAGGGGCATGATGGATGCATGCCCGCCGCCCATCGTCCCGGCCTGCGAGTCACGCCGGGGCTCACGATCCCCGAAGCCGAGTTGTCGTGGCGGTTCTCGCGGTCTTCCGGTCCCGGGGGCCAGGGCGTGAACACCGCGGACTCTCGCGTGGAACTCGCGTGGGATGCGGCGGCTTCGAAGGTCCTCACGGTGCCGCAGCGCGACCGGATCCTCACCCGACTGAGCGGTCGCCTCGTGGACGGAGTGCTGACGATCGCCGCATCCGAGCATCGTGCCCAGCTGCGCAACAGAGACGCGGCACGCGCCCGCCTCGCATCGGTGGTGGCCGAGGCATTGCGCCCGCCTTCGCCCACCCGTCGACCGACGACCGCGACGCGAGGAGCCAAAGAACGCCGCCTGCAGGCGAAGAAACGTCGCACGGGTGTCAAAGACCTGCGCAAACCGCCATCCGAGTAGCCTCCGCTGATGCGGATCCCCCGGGAAGAATGTGGCGGCCGTGTCGGCGTACACATCGGCTGTGTCGAAGGTCGTGATTCTTGCTTCGGGAGCGGCGTGCACGCACGCTGCCGCGGCGTCGTTCTCCACCTGCCGCAGCAACAGCAGGAAGCTCGCTGATTGAGTCGTACGTTGGATGTTTCGTCCGTGGGATCACGGTCGGGACRGAAGCTCTCCGGCGGTGAGGGGGGTCGGTACGGTGGCGGTCACCCGGAAGGAGCCAGCGGCTACGTGACGGTCGGGAATTCCCGGAAGCCGCAGGACGGCGTCGACACCGGCGGGAACCTCCGCCTCCACCGTCAGCTCGTCGCCATCGAGGTTCCATCGCACCACGATGCGGCCGTGCGGGGACTGCAGAGAGGTCTCCGCCTCGGTCAGCCCCCCACCGGGGACCGGCGCGATGAGCACTGATCGATATCCGGGAGAGAGCGGCGACAGGCCGCCGATCACCCGGTGCATCCAGTCGGCGACGGCACCGAGCGCGTAATGGTTGAACGAGGTCATCTCGCCCGGGTTGATGGTGCCGTCGGGAAGCATCGAGTCCCATCGCTCCCAGATTGTTGTGGCGCCCATCGTGACCGGGTACAGCCATGACGGGTTCTCGCGTTCGAGAAGGAGCCGGTAGGCGTCATCCACATGGCCGGTGCGGCTGAGCGCGTCCGTGATGAACGGGGTGCCGGCGAACCCGGTTGAGATGCGATAGCCGGCCTCGGCGGCCAGCTCGGCCAGGCGGTTGCCCGCAAACGTCTCGTCCGCCGGGTCGAGCAGATCGAACACGATCGCCAGAGCGTACACGGTCGTGCAATCGCTGCGGATGATGCCGTCGGCCACATACTCGTCGTTGAACGCGGCGCGCAGCCCCGCCGCGATGTCGTCGAACGCCAGTGCCTCCGCCTCGCGGCCCAGCACGCGCGCGATGTCTGCGACCAGCGCGGCCGACCGGTACGCGCACGCTGTCGCCACGACTCCCTTGTCCGCCTTTGCCGCGGCCGGATCTTCCGGTGGCGCGTCCGGGTCGAGCCAGTCGCCGAACTGGAAGTCACCCTCCCAGACCCCGGCGGGTGAGAGCCTGCTGTGCACCCGCCGCACGTGTCCGGCCATCGAGTCGAACTGGCGGCGCAGCACCTCCTCATCCCCGTACGCCTGATACAACGTCCATGGCACCCATACGGCCGCGTCGCTCCAGATTGCGGTGGAGTCGATGGGGCCGATCTCCTCCGGGACGCCGATCATCGTCAGGATGTCGGGGATGACGTATCCGACGACGCCGTCGTGGTGTTTCTGTTCCAGGTCGAGGTCGACCAGCCAATCGGCAAGGAATCCATCGACGTCGTAGAGGAAGGCAGCGGTCGGGGCGAAGGCGGCGATGTCACCCGTCCAGCCGAGGCGTTCGTCCCGCTGCGGGCAATCGGTGGGCACGTCGATGAAGTTGCCGCGCATGCCCCAGACGACGTTCTCGTGCAGTTGGTTCAGTAGCGGGTCGGAGGTGCGGAACTCCCCGATGCGAGTGAGTTCCGAACTGATCGCGACCGCCGTGAGGTCCTCGGGCTTCAGCTCTCCCGGCCAGCCCTCGACCTCGGCGTAACGGAACCCGTGGAAGGTGAAAGTCGGCTCGAACTCATCGACGCCGCCCGAGAGGATGTATCGGTCGGTCGCTTTCGCGCTGCGCAGCGGCCGCACGCCGAGCTCGCCGTGCTCGAGCACTTCGGCGTGCCGGATGACGACCTCGCTCCCCGCCGCCCCTTGGACCCTGACCTTGATCCAGCCGACCAGGTTCTGGCCGAAGTCGAGCAGCGTCTTTCCCGACGGAGATGTGGTGATCTCCTGCACCGGCAGCGCAGCCCACCGCTTCACGCTTGGGCCGATGTAGGGCTGCAACGTTGCGGTGTCGAAGTCGAGCACGCGTACGCCCGTCCACCCGGTGCCGTCGAAGCCCGGGCGCAGCCACGCGTCGTCACGCAGCCGCGCGTCGATAGTCTGCCCGTCGTACAGGTCGTTCGCCAGCACTGCGCTCGGGCCGCTGGACCACTGCTCATCAGTAGTCACGAGTTGGGTCGATCCGTCCTCGAACGTCACCTCGAGTTGGGCGAACGCGCCAAGCTCGTCGCCGTAGTAAGACCCGCCGCCAGTCCAGCCGAGGCGCCCGCCGAACCAGCCCTTGCCAAGCGCGAGACCCAGGACGCTCGTGCCCTCCAGCAGGGCGGTGACGTCGTAAGTCGCATAGCGGAGCCGCCACTGGTAGCTGCTCCATCCGGGAGTCAGCAGGTCCTCGGAAACGGCGCGCCCGTTGATCCACGCTTCCACTATCCCCTGCGCGGTCAAGGTGAGCCGAGCGTCCCTGACAGCGCCATGCCCCTCCTCGAGCGCGAACTCGCGCCGGAGCAACGGTGCCCCGTCGAAGGCGGCGTCAGGGGCGATCATGTGGGCGTGCCAGGTCATGTGTTGGTTCTCCAGTCGGTTGTGCATTCGGAGTGGATGAGGTCAGCCTTTGACCGCGCCGCTGGTGATGCCGGCAACGATCTGGCGGTTGAAGAAGATGTACGCGACGAGGGGCGGGATGGTGATCAGCAGAATGTCCATGAACAGCAAGTTGTAGAAGCTCAGGTTCTGCCCGGCGAAGGTGTACAGGGTCGTCTGCACAGTCGCGTTGTCCGACCCGGGGAGGAAGTACAGCGGGCCGGCGAAGTCGTTGAACACGAACACCGACTGGACGACGATCACCGTCACGATCACCGGGCGCAGCAACGGCAGGATCACCTGGAAGAAGAGGCGCACCCGGCCCGCGCCGTCCAGCACCGCCGCCTCGTCGAGCTCGCGCGGAACCGTGTTGAAGAACGCCCGAAACAAGAGGATGCAGAACGACAACCCGAAGGTCGTCTCGATCAGGATCATGCCCGGCATGGTCTTGAACAGCCCAAGGGCCTGCAGCACCCAGATCGTCGGAACCACCGCCGGGGGACGATCAGACCGGCGAGCACGAAGAAATTGACCACCGGCCCCCACTTGCTGCGCTTGCGGGCGAGAACATAGCCGGCCATCGACGACAGGATCACCATCAACGCAACCGAAGCGACTGTGAGCACTGCGGAGTTGAAGAACGCGCGCCAGATCTGGCCGTCACCGCTCTGCAGCACCGCGACGAGGTTGTCGAAGAAGTGCCATTCCTTGGGCCAGGTGAAGGCCAGTCCGGAGGCGTCCTCGGGCGTCTTTGCCGCCTGCAGCACGACGAAGGCGAACGGGACCAGGAAGACGACGATCGAGACCAGGATGGCAACGATGCCGACGATCCAAGCGCGAGTGTGCAATCTGTTCACAGCTCCACCTGCTTCCGGTTGAGGAGGTACGACAGCGGCACCATGATGATCGTCACGACCAGGAACAGCACCACGTTGCCCGCGGTCGACAGCCCGTAGAAACCGGCCTGGTACTGCTTGTAGATCACTGACGCGATCACGTCGCTGGTGAACCCGGGGCCGCCTCCGGTGGTCGCCCAGATGATGTCGAACGACCGCAGGCCGCCGATCAGCGACAGGATGATGACGGTCGCAGTGGCGCCGCGGCTCAGCGGGATGGTGATCCGCCGCAGGATCTGCCACGAGCTCGCCCCGTCGATCCGTGCCGCCTCGAAGTACTCGTGCGGGATGGCGACGATGCCGGCCATGAAGATGAGGGTCGCGATGCCCACCCCCTTCCAGATGTCCACACCCGCGATCGAGTACAGCGCGAGATTCGGGTCCGTGAACCAGCCCGGCTGCGCCAGCCCGAAGAAGCCGAGCACGCCGTTCACCATTCCGTGGAACGGGTCGAGAAGGGACTTCCATAGGATGCCTACGCCGATCGTGGACAACAGCACCGGGAAGAACACGACGGCGCGCAGGTACCCGCGGCCGACAACCGGGGCGGTGAGCAGCAGTGCAAGCAGGAAGCCCACGACGACCTTCACGCCGGACGTGAGGAACGCGTAGATCAGCGTGTGGATGAAGCTCGTGTAGAGCTGCGGGTCTTGGAAGAACTGAACGAAGTTCGCGAAGCCGATGAACTGCGAGTCGAAGAGCGACCAGCGAGTCAGGGAGAAGTAGAAGGACGCGAGGGTCGGCACCGCGAAGAACACGACGTAGAGCGCGATCGCGGGGATGAAGAACCACGTCGGGTAGATCGAGCGCACGCGTGAGCGCGGTCGGCCCGGGGGCTTGCGAACATCGGTGATGACGTCGCTTTCCTGCAGAGCCGTGGCGGGGCTGGSTGTCGACATGTCACTCCTCATCGAGTAGTCGGATCAGTAGGGCGCCCGGGTCGGCCGCCGACGGCAGACCCGGGCGGTGGACGGCTACCAGCCTTTGAGTCCCAGTTGCTGAGCCTGAGCCTTCACGTCTTGGTCGTAGAGCGCGGCACCCTCCTTGGCACTGGAGATGCCGGAGCCGACCTGAATAAGGATCTTCTCGAGGTTCGGACCCTTCACCGGCGACAGGAACTCCAGCGCAAGGCCGGTCTTCTTGTCCTCCTGGTACTTCAGCACGTCCTGCACCAAGGCCGGAGCATCGGACGGGAGCTTGCACGCGCTGGTCGGGAACGGGCCGGCCGGGACGCCTGCGCTGTTCTGAATGTCGCAGCCTTCGGGGGAGCTGAGGAAGGCGACGAGCTTCTTGGCAGAGGTCAGCTTGTCTCCCGTGGTGGTCTTCGGGATGTATGCGCCGTTAGGTTCCCACACCGTCGCGCGCGGGTCGCCGGCATCGCTGGGCAGTGCGAAATAGCCGATGTCGTTCACCTGGTCCGGGTTCGTCTGCACCACGTTGCTGATGAACAGCGTCAGCATCGGGTATTGGGCACCAGCACCGGTAGCGAGCATCTTCAGCGCGTTGACGTTGGTCAGCGACGCGTAGTCCGCGTTGGTCAGGCCCTTGTCGTGGATCTCCTGAGTGTGAGTAAAGCCCGCGAGCGCAGGAGGGTTGGAGTACTTGGCTTTGTTGTCCGTGTACTTCTCTGCCCAGTTCTCGTCCTGCGCGGTGACGTTGGCGAAGTCGGCGAGCACCAGGAGCTGGCTGGTGAACGTGTCACCATACGCCTGGATGATCGGCGCGATTCCCGCAGCCTTGATCTTCTCGCTGTTAGCGATGAAATCATCCCACGACGTGGGAACAGACAACGCCAGCTTCTCGTAGACCTTCTTGTTGTACAAGACGCCGCCGCCGAAGGTCGTACCCGTCGGGGCACCATACAGAGCCTTGTCTGTGCTGACCGTCTTCTTGAAGTCGTCCGTCAGATCCTTGGCCCACGGCTCGTCCGTCAGCGGCGTCAACTGGGAGTCCGGCTTGAGCGCCTGGAAAAGGGAACCGGAGTTGTACAGGAACACATCATTCATCTCCCCGGTCGCGAGTCGGGTCTTGATCAGGTTGTCGCCGTCGCCGCCGCCGGGTCGGGTTTCCACCTTCACCTTGATCGATGGATTTGCCTTCATGAAGCCCTTGGCCAGGTCGTTGGCGAACTTCGTTGCTGCGGGGTCGTTGCCGGCCGCCAGCAGCGAGATCGAGTCGCCGGATGAGCCGCCCGACGAACTACACGCCGCGAGCGCGCTGCCGATAAGGGCGACACCTCCGATGGCAGCGATCAGACGCGCCGCCTTCTTACCTGTGAACATCCAAATACCTCCTCGTATTTGCAGGGATCGATTCAGGATGCAGAACTATTAAATCGATTTGATAGGACCGTAGGCGACATCGCCCGACCAGGTCAAGGACGAAGTTGTATCGATTCAATCACGGCTGCGTGCTAGCGCGCCTGGAGCTCTCCCGGACGACGAGCCGTGGCGGAAGAGAGACGACCGCGATCCCCTCCCCGACGGCGTCACGTCGCTGCATCAATCCGAACAGCATCTCAACCGACTGACTTGCAAGTTCTGACACCGGTCTGCTGACCGAGCTCAGCGGAATGATGGCTTGCGCGGCGAACTCGATGTCGTCGAAGCCGACGATCGCTAGCTCTTCAGGTATGCGGACGCGGCCGAAGACGCCGTTCAGCACACCCACCGCAACCAGGTCATTGACCGCGATGACTCCCGTGGGCCGCTCCTGCTCGGGCAGAGAGGCCAGTTCGTCCCCGACCGTGCGCCCATTCGCGATGTTCCGCGTCTCGAACGGGTAGAGCTGCAGGGTGGCGCCGACCACCTTGGCGATCTCTTCCCGCACGCCCTGCACGCGCCGCGCGATGATGCCGATCTCGGGGCTGTAGCCCACGAACGCGAGCCGCCGGTGGCCGGACTCCAGCAAGTGGGCCGCCGCCAACCGCCCACCCTCCACATCGTCGTACGATACCGACGACGCCGACTTGTCCAGGCTGTCCGTGAAGATGAGCGGGATGTCGTGGTTCGCCAGCCGTGCCGCCGCGTCCGACATGTCGCCGACGGGGCTGAGCATCACTCCGTCGACTCGCTGCCGCGCGAAGAGATCGAGCAGCTCGGCCTGCAGCGCCTTATCGCCCTCGCTGCTCACGTTGAGGACAGTCAGGCCAAGTCGTCGTGCCTCACGCTCCACCGCGCGGACGAACTCCGCCGAATACGGGTTGGCCACCTCGAACGCGAGATGGCCGATGATCTTCGTCTCACGACGACGCAGCGATCGGGCCGCGTCATTCGGCACATAGCCGAGCTCGTCAATGGCTGCGCGGATACGTTCCGCAGTGGCCTCCGCGACTCGCCCCGGGTTGTGGAAGAAGTTCGAGACCGTGCCTGCAGACACGCCTGCGACCGCCGCCACATCTGCTGCTCGCACGAATCCCACCTGGCCATTGTCCAGCATGACCGCTGTCTTGCTCGGTGAGCATTGGCGGCAGCCCGCGTAGTTCGTGATGTACGCGTCGTCGATGCGGTCGTTCAGAAGACCCGTATCGCAACCGTGATCCTGGCACTGGCACTGGCACTGGCACTGGCACTGGCACTGGCACTGGCACTGGCACTGGCAACAGGCTGCACCAGAAACCCGGCCTCGCCCCCACCCGTCCACGCCCTCGGCATTCGCCTCTGCCTCCGCCGCACAGCATGGACAGGCCGCCACCTCACCACCGGAGATCGCCACGTCTGCAACCACCATCACCATCACCGTCGCGGGGCAGACCGTGACCGTCAGGCTCGAGGAGAGCGCCTGAGGCGAGGAGGCCGCCGACGGTCACGGGTGCTTCGTCGCGGGTGCGACGGTGGAGCCCCTGATCGTGGTCACCGATGCGGTTCCGGGATCCGTTCCGCGCTGGCACGGACCTGGACGGATGCCGCGATCCAACGGGGCAGGGCGAGATCTCCGCACACTCAGCCTCGCGCTCAGCGACGTCCACACCGTCGATGACGCCGTCACCTGCCGGCTCGGACTCGAAGCATGGTGGCATCTGCCTATAAGTCCGAGATGGGCGCATCCGGGCAGAAAAAACCCCCCGAAAATCAGTGGGATTCCGGGGGACACGTGGCGGAGACGGAGGGATTTGAACCCTCGGTCCCCTTAAAGAGGACTCCACCTTAGCAGTGCCTCGTCAGACACACGCGCTGCGTGATTCTGCGAGTGAATGCAGATCATGCACCCGACTTTTCGGCGTGCCCAGAGGCCTCCACTCCCCTGACGCTCCCCAGTTCGGCTGTACGGTCGATGGACCTACTGATCGTGGGTCGCGAGTTCTACAAGCCAGATCCGAGCCATTACTATGCCCGACCTCCATAACGCCCAGCACCAGCGCAGCTCGCGCGGTCGCTTGAAATGAAGTTGCGATCTACCTGCGACGTTTGGTGGTGACAAGCCGAATTCCGAGTGTGTGCAACGGCATCTGTCTGGCGCGGCAGTCCCTTGTACGCCGCATCGTTCCTGGATAGAGATTCGCGGCCCACTGCACTGTTGGCTCCGGATCCGAGTCCCGTCGACTCCCTCTCGCGCAGTCGTTTGCCGCGGCGACCCCGTCATGTCCGTGGCCCGCTCCACCATGGGGACTGCGCTGTGGCTATCCTGACGCGCACATCCAAAGGGGGACGAATTTGGTCGAGTTCTGGAATCATTGGTGGGCGCTGCTTTATTTCGCCTCCCTGTTGTTTGGCCTGCTGTGGGCATTCTGGGTGTACATCTCGGCACCTCCCGTCGAGAAGCCGGGGTCGTCCGCCCGTCTTACGGCGGCGGAGCTGCGATGGAATCGTTGGTGCGGTTGGCTAGCGGTGGTCGCCGGCCGTGGCGTCCGGCTGCGGGCTATCTCGAGTGGCGAGTGGGCTGCGCTGCTGCAGGAGAACGAAAAGAGTCTGAGTCAGGCAGAGAAAGCCAACCGGGCACGATTTGCCATCCCCATGGGGCTCGCGTGGCTGACGGGGATCTTCGGGATCGCGCAGGGAGCGCTTTCGATCATCTGCCTGGCCTTTGCACCCCTCACACCTTGGCTCATCGTGTCTGTGCTTCTTACCGCATGGGCGGCCGTGCCGTCCTGCGTCACGGCCGTCGTGATGTGGCGGTGGTGGGCGCGGAGGCGAACGTTCGAATGGCAGTTTCTGCAGGATGCAGGCCGGCTCGTGCGAGCATGTGAGCGGGCGAACCGGCGCGACGGCGACATCGGCAAGGCCACGGACGCGATCGAGGAGACCATGGTGTCTCGGCTCGCACGGACGCCTGTCGACCTCCCTTCCTACGCCGCGCGTGCGCGACGCTGGCAAGCCCGAAGCACACCAGTGCTGGAAGCCCGTCCACCGATCACTAGCGACGATACCCGCGCGGTTCTGGCTTGGGTCGAGCGGTGCAGCGAGATCATCCGCTCGCGATGGGATCGTCCACGTTGGACCCCCCGCCGCACGACGACAGAAATCACACGGCGAACTGACTTGCCAACAGGAATCCACATTCGATTCGGCTGGTCCATCACTGTGTTGTTCGTCAACACGATTCTCATTGCTGTCGGGATCGTCGCGGACGGTCTCCCGCCACGGATACATCTACTTCTCGAAGCACTCAAAGATCCGGCTCTCATAAATGGGGTCACGCTCGCCGCTCTTGCGCTCCAAGGAGCTGCGTTCGCGGCGCGGATGATCACACGCAGGCTCACGGCGCCGCCAACCATGGGCTGAGATTCTTTCGCGCGATCGTGATGACCTATCTATTCACTTTGAGGGCAGAATGCGTCCATGACAGTTTCCTCCAGTGCAGTCGATCCGAGTGTCATCGTCGTGATGCCAGGGCTACCAGGTTCGCTCTCGAGTCCAGAGAGCGGGCACCCCGGGTATCCGTCTTCGACTCTCGTCTTCGAGAAGGTTCTGCGCAGCGCAGGGTATCCGATCCGCGTCGCGCCACCTGAAGACATTCGGGAGCTGAGTCATCACGCGGCGGACGTATGGTTTCCAATCGCCGAGTTCGGCCTTCAGGTCCTCGCGGGTGGTGCGGGTAACGTGCTCGCCGACGTCCTCATGCGGGTGTTCGGGGCGTTCCCGCGCCGCAGGACAATTGCCCACATTCAATGGAAGGTACAGGCCCCGGATGGATCGAGACACGAGTTCAAGTTCGACGGCGATGGAGAGACAGCAATCGAAACCGCACGCGCCTTCGAACGCAGTCTGGGCTACGGCAGCGATGAAAGCTGACGACGGCGCTGCCGGCTTGCAGAGATTCAACGGCGACTTGCTGCGTTCCACGCACATCCGATGGACGTCTCGGACGACGATCTGCTCGCTCTCCGGCGGGATGCGAGAGCAGCGATCGATCGCCTAGACGATGAGCCTGAATTCGAAGAGGCTCATGTGACCCCGGATGAGGTCGGCCGACTCATACGGAGCACTCGACCGCATCTGTGCGTGATGACCGAAGACGGCGACGACTTCATGCAGGAGTGTCCCGTAGCCCTTGGTCACATCCGGCTCGGATTCAGCATCGGTGCCGAAATCGAGGAGAGCCACTGTTCGATCTGCGAAGGGGATCTCTGGGAGTGCCCCCACATCCCAGGACAGGTGTACGACGGCCAGCGGGCCAGTCGCATCATCACGAAGGCGAAGCTGTTTGAGGTCAGCCTCGTGGACCGGCCCGACTTTCCAGACGCCCGCATAACGAGTCGGCCGGTAGCTCGTGCGGACGTCGAGGTCGCGTTTGGTGGCCCGCTCCCGGCCAACGCGCGACCAGTATGCGACCGGTGCCTGACACCCTGCCCCGGAATCTAGTGATCCACTCTGGCGTAGCACCTCGCCGCGCGCCGCGCGGGGCAGTCAATAGTCCCGAGCAAAGATCCGTATCCGGTGCGACTCGCCCAGCTCGAAGTTCTGGCCATCAATCGTCAGAAATCGTCCCGCTCCTCTAATGGCTGCCAAGTCGACCATGTGGGGAGTATCAGCTGGCCCCTGGAACACGTGCCCCTCCGGGTGCCCATCGGCGAGCAGGTCGACACCAAGATAGAGCTGGACCCGCTCGGGCCATGGCGCGAAGAGAACTCCTCGGGTCGGAGCTCCGCGATCTCGCGAGGGTACCGATCTTGTAGGGTTGCTCTGCGGGGAGAACGCCGCCATTGGCTTTGGCGAGCTCGGCACGGAYCGCGCCGGGCGTGCTGCCCGGGCCCATGGACGTCATGTCACGGACAACCGCCCGTGCGCGGCGACCTGTGATCTGGGTCACGGGATGTCCGAACATGAGGATCAGCACCCGACGACGCCGCATCCAGGGAACGAGGAAATTGCGCCAGGTCAAGACAACGACCGCGCCATCTGACCTTCGGCTAGATCCCCATCGCGCTTCGTTAGATCTCACCTCGCCAGACCACTCGTGGACCTCCGCGTCGAAGATGTGCACGTAATAGCTCTCGCCAGGGTAAAGCGCCTGTACCAGCGGGACAGTGCCATCGCCCGCAAGGGGCTTGCCCGTCCGGGTGATCCACGCCCGGTGATACGCAATCTGCTGAACCGGATTCGAACCGGTGTCTGACAAGGTCAAAGAGAACGAACTTGAATTCGGCTCGCCATACACACCGATGCGAAGCTTGCCCCGCGCCAGAAAGGCTGAGAGCAATCCGACCAGTGTGATGACGAACGCGCCGATCGTGACCCAATCAGCGATTCCACCAATGATGCGTCCGACGTCGACAGAGGAAAGTCCGAGAGCGGTCGAAAGCACTGAGTCCATGACAGTAAGTTACGGTGACCGCCACTCATCGCGGCCGTGTACAACCCTTCCATGACCGGTCACCGATCCTACAAAGCCGTGCGTACCCGCCAGCGCCGCGGGTACGCCTCCCCGGCGGTACGCGCCGAGTGGGAGCGCGCGCCACACGGTGACGAGGGTGCCGGTAGCGCCCAGGGCGCCTGACCATCGGCCCGTGGTGAGCTCAGTCGAGCGATGCGGAAAGCCTGCACAACACGCGAGTATGTGCTGGGGCATCCTCGTTGACCTGCTCGGCCTGCAAGTTCAGATTCCATCCCTCACGGATCAGGTCGCTGACTTCGTTGCAGAGCCAGTCCGGCACCCAGCCCAGTTGAATCCCGTTCTCGACATCGACAATCACTGCGTTCGAGTTCTTCGGGTTCTCGGGGTCAGGGCGAAGCTCGAGCATATCGCCGGCCTTGACCCTGCGGAGCAAGTCTTCGGAAGCCTCCACGTGACGAAGTCCAGACACGAAGAATCGGCTCTCAAACGAATGCTCGCCCCGCACTGGCACATCGACGATGTGGAAGGTGTCGGTCGCACGCGCACCTCCGGTGCGCGCGAGAACCTCGATCGGAAGAAGCTTCGGGTCAGCAGTATCGAGCCCCAGCCATTTTAGGTAGCGACCATACGATGGCCGTTCCGAGGACATAACCCTGTTCGCGAAGAAGACTGGGAGAGAATCGCTCACATAGGACCGCTCAAGATCGGGATACTCATCCAACGCGAAGAAACGAGGGTTCGAACGCGCCTCGTCTCGATAGGTGAAGCTGTAACGACCGTCAGTGAGATGATCCAACACTGCGACAGGAACGAAACGTCGATCCGATGGGTCTTGCCACACGAGCAAGAGCGCGCGCTGCACCTGCAACTGAGGCCCGGGTCGGGCATCAACAGTCTGGGTAGTCACGGAGAACCCTCTCACGATTGGCGAAAATAATGCTGGTAGCGAAGGTACGCGTGGGGTCGGACATTACGTCTTTCGGAACGGATTCAACGATACTCCGCACATCCTGTGGCGAGAGCGAACGAAGTCTCTCCAGCCAGAAGCGTCTCACCTCCGCAGGAGTAGCGTTCAGTGCCTCCTGCGCGACCGTCAGCAGGGAAGGCTTACCCGCGAAATGATGGCTCTTCCCGCGCGCGAGCCAACGGTCGAACGCCGCGGCGTTGACCAGCAAGGAAGCGCGTCGTTCATCGTTCTCTTGAAAGCCGAGCGCGTTGCCGTGGTCAAATGACGGAGCGAGCCTGCGACCCGTCTGACTGCTGATGATGCCCCAGTTCTCATGATGACGGTCTCGACCCGCCACCAAGGCATCCATGACGAGGTAGCCCGCCCACACATCGAACCCGGAGAACTGCGGAGGGCCCGCGAACTCTGTGGGAGCTCCGACTCCCGTCAGCGCACTTCGAACAGCGCTTACCGTGTATCGAGGGTTAGCTCGCATCAGCTCGCCGTCATACGCGGGATCCACCTCGCTGAGGAGACTATTGCCGTGGACGAGTCGCTCTAGGTTGACGTGGTTCACGACAGACCGTGACACGATCCCTCGGTGACCTTCAGAGTGTGCTGGCCTGACGACCGCGGTCGGCACACCGATGAGGCTCGACACTTGGTGAACCACCCACTCGGCCCAGTCCTCACCACGCACGATACCGTCGCGCTCCCGTGTGAACTTAAACAGCCACGGGCGGTCATCGTCAGGGTTTGTGACCCAGAACTTGACTTTGGTACCCATCGGCTCGTCTTGGAGCTCGCTGCCCCCGATCACCTCAACGGGGTTCCAAGAATCAGGCACGCGCTGAGTGTATCGATGGAGGCGGGATCAGCCACGACGGCTCGCGACGGGTCCGCGAGCAACGCCGCAGCGGCGTTCGCGCCTAGGATCCGCAACCGCCGCGTGATCGCCGATGTCGCTTGAGACAAGCTTGCCGTCCAAGAACACAGCGTGCCGCAGCTCTGGATCCCTTAAAGGCTGCATCACCCCGGCGGCGAGGTGCACGCCGATGCCAACCAGGGATCGAAACCGCATGATTACGCGGCACGCTGCCCGCGCAGCGCGAGCCTTTACTCCCCGTCGTTGCCCTAGGGGAGTCTGCATGACCATTCCTCACGCCAAACAGAGCTCCGAATGGGCCGGACCAAAGAGCAGAAAAACCCGACTGACCAGGTAAACAGTGGCGGAGACGGAGGGATTTGAACCCTCGGTCCCCTTAAAGAGGACTCCACCTTAGCAGGGTGGTGCACTAGGCCACTATGCGACGTCTCCAGATGTCCGGCACGCCGAACACCAGGGTCCATCCTAACCGGTCCGCAGGCACCGCGCGAACCAGGCGCGTGCGCCCCGGGAGCGCTGCTCGATCCGTCGACGCCCCCTCTGAGCACCGACGCCCCCTCGCAGAGACGTCACCACGAGGGGGCGTCGGTGCTGCGAGGGGGCGTCGAGGCGGATGCGCCGAGGCGCCCGGGCGGAAGCGCCGCGCGCGTCAGCCGCTGAAGCCGTTGCCGTTCGAGCAGGTCTGCTGTGCGGCGGACTGGCCCGAGACGTTCTTCGGCAGCTGGACCGGGCCCGACGTCGCACCGGGCGTCGGCGTCGAAGATGGATCCGTCGTCGCGGGATCGGTCGTCGCGGGATCCGTCGGTGCAGGCGTCGCGGAGACGACGGCGTCGTCGCGCTGGCCGGCGACCTGGATCGCCTGGTTCGCGGCGATCGCGGCCCAGAGCTGGTCGGCGCTGTCCGTGTCGGGCACGACCTTGTTCGGGTTGTCCGGATCCGTGAGCACCGGGTAGTTCACGAAGTTGATCTGGTCCAGCGGCACGTCCTTCATCGCCAGCGCGATCTGCACGAGCAGGGTCGGGCTGGTCAGGGTCGTGCTGGGCGTGACGTTCGACATCACCGTGTTCGCGAGCTTCAGCAGCGTGCCGGGGTTGCCGAGCACTTCGCTCGAGACCATCTTGCGCGCGAGCGAGGACATGTACACCTGTTGGTTGCTGCCGCGGCCGAGATCGCTGCCGTCACCGACGCCGTGCCGCGTGCGGAGGAACTGCAGCGCCCAGTAGCCCTGCAGCGTGTGCGTGCCCGCGGTCAGCTCGAGCCCCGTGTCGGGGTCGCTCATGCCGTTCGCGACGCAGACGTCGACGCCGCCGATGGCATCCGTGATCTTCATCACACCGCCCCAGGTCACCTTCGCGGCGAACTGGATGTCGAGACCAGAGACCTCGTGGATCGTGCGCGCGACGCAGTTCAGGCCACCGGTCTCGAGCGTGACGTTGATCGGCTGCTTGGACATCT
Source organism: Microbacterium sp. 05N427 (assembly GCF_056397105.1). NCBI lineage: Bacteria > Bacillati > Actinomycetota > Actinomycetes > Micrococcales > Microbacteriaceae > Microbacterium > Microbacterium sp. 05N427. The sequence continues at coordinate 97,265 of NZ_JBFTMT010000010.1, read as the reverse complement.
CGCTGGTCGCGTTCCCCTGCGCGTCAGTGCAGGACGGGATCGGGACCATGAGGTCGCGCGGGAAGGTGATGACCGTCACCCGGCGAGGACTGTCGGAGATGTGCAGCAGGAGGTTCGTGTCGTTGCGCTCGCCGGCGTTCTCCGGGTCGGAGCACCGGTCGCCGAACTCGGCGGCGAACTCCGGCTCGCACGCGTCACTGCCCACGAGCAGCATGTTCACGCCGCCCTTGATCGCGCCGATGTCCGGCGGCACCGACTTCTCGCCGTCCAGGGCGACCGCGTTCGCGCTGAAGGTGGTGCCGAGGTCGTAGGCGACGTAGGACGCGACAGCGACGCCGGAGACGAGCACCACGATCGCGGTGATGCCGAGCATCTTCATCAGCTGACTCCAGGCGCTCGGCCGGCGCAGCTGGCCGTGCCCGGCGACGGGGCGTCGGGATCGGGACGTCGCGCTCACACGGTGCCTTTCAGGATTCAGCGGGTGACCCGCGCCACCCTGCGCTCATTCAGCGGAGAGTGTGGGATTCGAACCCACGGGACATTGCTGCCCACTGGTTTTCAAGACCAGGTCCTTCGGCCGCTCGGACAACTCTCCTCGATGCGCATGCACACACCGAACAGGCGTCGAGTCTAACGGAGAACCGGGTAGCGCCCTGTGAGCGCTTCTCCATTGTGCCGCGAGCCCCTGGGCGGGCGCTGAGTGAAGGCCTGATCACGCCTGAGAAGGCGTCCTTCGTCTCGCTGCGCTCGCTCAGGAACCGGGGGCGTCGTCGCACAGGAACCGGGGGGCGTCGTTGGTCAATGAGCGGTGGGCGCGGCGGGAACGGTCAGCACGATCCGCTCGATCACGGTGGCGAGCCCGCCGTCCTCGACGTCGTCGGTGACCTCGCCGGCCGCGGCCTTGACCTCGTCCGGGGCTTGGCCCATCGCCACGGCGTGCCCGCCGAGTCCGCGCGCCCAGGCGAACATGCCGAGGTCGTTGCGACCGTCGCCGGCCACCAGCACTCGGTCGTCCAGCTGCCCGCGCGACTCCCGCACGCGCGCGAGCGCCGTGCCCTTGTCCACGCCGCGCGGAGCGATGTCGAGCCACGCGGTCCAGCCGATCGCGTAGGAGACCTCGTTGAGCCCGGCGTCCTGCACGAGGCGGTGGAAGTCGTCCTCATCGTGGCCCGGTGAGACCACGACCACGCGCGAGACCTGCTGGGCGCTCAGTTCGGCGAAGCCGACCTGACGTCCGCCGTCGAGCGTCCAGTCGTCGAGCTCCGCGGTGTACAGGCGCTGGCCGGATCCGAGCTCGACCATGTACCGCGCGTCCGGCAGGCGGTCGTGCAGCAGCCCGAGCACGGCGGAGGGGTCGAACGTCTCCACGTTCCAGCGCTCGTATGCGTCCGCCGCGGGAACGCCGTCCGTCGCAGTCTCATCCGGGGCGGATCCGATGCGGCGCATCGTGACCGCACCGTTCGAGCACACCACGAACTCGGGACGGATCTCGAGCTGGTCGAGGAAGCGGTGCGTGCCCATCCAGCTGCGCCCGGTCGCGAGCATGACCTCGTGCCCGGCGTCGCGGGTCCGGCCCACGGCGTCCACCACACCAGGGCTCATCGTCTCGTCCTGCAACAGGATGGTGCCGTCGATGTCGAGGGCGACGAGCCAGGCGTGCGTCATGCGCCCGCGCCCTCCCCTTCGACAGCCTGAGCGGCCGAAGCGCCCAGCGGGCGCAGCACCTCGAGTCCGCCGAGATAAGGGCGCAGCACCTCCGGGACGCGCACGGATCCGTCCTCCTGCTGATGCGTCTCCAGGATCGCGACGATCCAGCGGGTGGTCGCGAGCGTGCCGTTCAGCGTGGCCACGTGCTGCGTCTTAGCCCCGCCCTCGGACGCCGAGCCCGCCGAAGCACCCGGACGGTGCCGGATGTCGAGGCGGCGCGCCTGGAACGTGGTGCAGTTCGAGGTGGAGGTGAGCTCTCGGAACGCGCCCTGGGTGGGCACCCACGCCTCGATGTCGTACTTGCGCGCGGCGCTGGATCCCAGATCCCCTGCTGCGACGTCGATCACCCGGTAGGACAGGCCGAGCGCGGTGAGCATCTCCTCCTGCAGCGCGACGAGGCGGAGGTGCTCGGCCTCGGCGTCCTCAGGGGTCGTGTAGACGAACATCTCCAGCTTGTTGAACTGGTGCACGCGGATGATCCCGCGGGTGTCCTTGCCGTACGAGCCGGCCTCACGGCGGTAGCAGGTCGACCAGCCCGCGTAGCGCAGGGCGCCGCGGGTCAGATCCACGATCTCGCCGGAGTGATAGCCGGCCAGTGCCACCTCGCTCGTGCCGACGAGGTAGAGGTCGTCGTCCTTGTCGAGGTGGTAGACCTCGTCGGCGTGCTTGCCGAGGAAGCCGGTGCCCTGCATGATCTCAGGGCGCACCAGGGTGGGCACGATCATCGGGGTGAATCCGGCGGCGAGTGCCTTGTCCAGCGCGAGGTTCATGAGCGCGATCTCGAGACGGGCGCCGATCCCGGTGAGGAAGTAGAACCGGGCGCCGGAGACCTTCGCGCCGCGCTCCATGTCGATCGCGCCGAGCAGCTCGCCGATCGCGAGGTGGTCACGCGCCTCGAAGTCGAACGTCGGGGTCTCGCCGACCCGGCGCAGCTCGACGAAGTCGTCCTCGCCGCCTGCGGGCACCCCGTCGATCACGACGTTCTCGATCGCGGAGAGCGCGTCGGCGGCGATCTCCGCGGCCTCGTTCGACGCGGCCTGTGCCTGCTTCACGCGCTCGGCGAGATCCTTCGCCTGCGCGACAAGAGCGGCCTTCTCGTCCTTCGGCGCCTTCGCGACCTGCTTGCCGAACGCATTCTGCTCGGCACGCAGCTCCTCGAACGCCGCGAGCGCGGCGCGGCGCGATCGGTCGGCCTCGATCGCCGCGTCGACGGTCGAGGCGGAGTTGCCGCGCGCGGCCTGGGACTGGCGGACGAGCTCTGGCTCGTTGCGGAGAAGGGCGAGGTCGATCACCCGTCAAGTCTAGCCAGGCGGCGCACCGCGGTTCTCCGGGCCCGAGACCACCCGGACGGCTTCAATTCACCGCGCCCGCATTGCTGGATTCTCGGCCCCGATGCCGCCATTCACGCGCTGTGAATCCGGGATGCGGTCCCCCGGAATAGGCTGAGGCCATGAGTGACGATGACGGACGCCCGCGCGCCGCCCTCGTCGTCAACCCGGTCAAGGCCGATGCGCCGAAGCTCGTCGAGCTGCTGCGCACGCTGTCGGGGCAGGCGGACTGGGACGCTCCGCTCATCATCGAGACCTCCGTCGAGGATCCGGGTCAGGAGGCCACGCGCATCGCGCTGGCCGATGGGGTCGCCGCCGTGCTGGTCGCCGGAGGCGACGGCACGGTCCGCGCCGTGTCCGAGACGATGGCCGGCACCGGTGTGCCGCTGGCGATCGTGCCGAGCGGCACGGGCAACCTGCTCGCGCGCAACCTCGGCCTCGCCCTGGACACCCCGTCGGCCGTGATCGACGCGGTCTTCCACGGCGACCGCCACCCGGTCGACATCGGCTGGGCCGAGCTGACGCGTGTGGACGGCGCGGTGCAGAAGTACGGCTTCGTCGTCCTCGCCGGCATCGGTCTGGATGCGCACATGATCGCGAACACCCGTCCCGGCCTGAAGAAATCTGTGGGCTGGGTCGCCTACGTCGACGGCGCAGCGCGCTCCCTGCCCGGCGCGAAGCCGTTCCGGATCATGTATGCGGTCGACGACCTCAAGCTGCACTCGGTCAAGGTGCACAGCATGCTGTTCGCGAACTGCGGGGCGCTGCCTGCAGGCATCGCCCTGATCCCCGACGCCTCGATCACCGACGGCAGCCTCGACGTCGCCGTGATCCAGGCCCGCGGCCCGTTCGGCTGGCTCGCCGTCTGGCGCACCGTGTGGTGGCAGAACTCCGTGCTGCGGCGCAGCAAGGCCGGCCGGCGCGTGATCGAGCTCACCGGATCCGGCGGGTCGATCCGCTACCTCCAGGGCAGCGACGCGGACGCCGCGACCACCGAGCCCGCTCCCGTCGAACTCGACGGCGACGGGTTCGGAGAGGCCGTGCGGATCCGGTGCCGCATCGATCCGGGCGCGCTTCTGGTCGCCGTGCCGGCCGGGCACGTGATCAGCCCGGCCTGATCCGGCGTCAGCCGATCACCGTGACCTGGCCGTCCAGGTTGTCGCCCTTGAGCGTGAGGACGTAGCCGGCCGGATCCGCGGGCGCGTTGACTCCGAGCACGGTGACGCGGGGCACGAAGTCCTTGGTGCAGATCGCGGTGGCGTCGGTCTGGAACGTGACCGCCGCTCCCTTCTTGTCCTGGTTCTCGGCCAGATCGCTCACGACGGGCCGGCACGTCGAGGAGCCCCAGGTCAGCAGCAGGATGCCGGTGTCGGAGTACCAACCGGCGCTGGGCTTGCCGTCGCTGGTGCCACTGGCCGAGAGCGCGCTGTTCCCTGCGAGCGGCAGCCGCCCCTGGAACCCCCCGCCGTCGAACGACACCGTCACATCCTTGCCCGGATCCACGCTCTCCGGCACGTCGATGAACGTCGCCCGCGGCGCGAGGTCCGCCGTGCAGATGGCGTTCTGATCCGGCTCGGCGAGCATGACCGAGATCGTCTGCCCTTCGGCCTTGACGTCCTGAACCACCGGCGTACAGGCGAGGGACGACGAGCCGAAGGTGACGAGGCCGATCCCGCGCCCGCCGTCGAGCCAAGCCGCCGCCGGATCCATGGACGGCTCCGGGGCCGACGTCGACTCGGCCGTGGGGGCGGGAGCGCTGACCGGCTCGAGCTGGGCGCAGCCCGCCAGTGCGATCGTCGCGGAGGCGGCGAGAGCCGCGATGGCCAGAGCGGTGCGGATCCTCATGCGCTCATGCTATCCAGCACGGATGCCCGTCACCATGCCTCGGCGGCGACGTTCTCGGCGAGGTCTCGACGGCCGCACCCGCACCCGCGCGTGGCTACTGCAGCGACGAGGTGAGCCGGGCCAGGTTGTCCAGCACGGTGGAGCGCAGCGGCTGCTGCATCCACTCCTCGAGCGTCAGCTCGCGGCTGAGGGAGCGGTACCGGTCCTCGACCTCGCGCAGCTCCCGCACGAACTCCTCGCCGCGCACGAGCATCGAGATCTCGAGGTTCAGACCGAAAGAGCGCATGTCCATGTTGCTGGATCCGATGACCGCGACGTCATCGTCGATCGTCAGGCTCTTGGTGTGCAGGATGTACGGCTTGCGATACATCCAGATCCGCACGCCCGCCCGCAGCAGCGCCTCGTAGTAGCTGCGCTGTGCGTGGTAGACGATCGCCTGGTCGCCCTCCTCTGACACGAACAGCTCGACCTGCAAACCCCGGTCGCACGCCGTGGAGACGGCGAGCAGCAGCGCCTCGTCCGGCACGAAGTAGGGGCTCACGATCATGATCTTGCGTTTGGCGCCGTACAGCAGCCCCAGGAACAGGCGGAGGTTGTTCTCGGCCTCGAAGCCGGGGCCCGACGGCACGATCTGGCAGTCCAGGTCGCCGCTGCCGCTCTCGGTCGGCGCGAACGCGACCGACTCCGGCACGTCGTCGGTCTCGCTGTACCAGTCGGAGAGGAACACCGCGTTGACGCTCCCGACCACCGGCCCGTCGACGCGCACCATGAGGTCGACCCAGTGCAGGCCGCGCTTGATATTCTTCGGCAGGTTGTAGGTCGAGTCGGTGACGTTCTGGGATCCGAGGAACGCCACCTCGTTGTCGACGACGAGCAGCTTGCGGTGATTGCGCAGGTCGGGGCGCTGCGTGCGCCCCTTGAGCGGCTGCACCGGCAGCATCAGATGCCAGTCGGCGCCCATCGCATCCAGCCGCGCGATGGTTTTCCGGTAGCGCGGCTTCCAGCGGTTGGCCCAGTGGTCCAGCAGCACGCGCACGGGCACCCCGCGCGCGGCCACCTCCTCCAGGGCGCGGAAGAAGTTGTCGGTCGAGGCGTCCGACTGCAGGATGTAGAACTCCACGTGCACGAACTCCGTGGCCTCGCGGATCGCGTCGGCCATGGCGTCGAGCGACTCCTGATACTCGGAGATGAGGTGCGCGCCGTTGTCGCCGAACAGGGGCAGTGCCCCGAGGCGCTGATTCATGCGCACCAGCGACGCGAGATTCTCCGGCATCTGGATGTCAGAGCCGCCGAGGTGCAGGTCCTTCGTGACCTCGGCGATGGTCTCGTTGATGAGGTCCTGCTTCTTGCGCCGCGCCCGGGGCAGCCGCGGGTTCCCGATCAGCAGGAACAGCAGCACCCCGATATACGGGATGAAGTAGATCGCGAGAAGCCAGGCCGTGGCGGCCGTGGGACGCCGGTTGCGCGGCACGACGATGATGGCGATCGCACGGATCGTGAGGTCGACGAGGACGGCGAAGGCGACGACCCACCAGGGCCACGACTGAGACCACATGCCGCCTCTTCCGCACCGGATTCCGCCGCCGGACAGCGACTTCGTCCACAGTAGCGGCTGGGCAGGACAAAGCCCGGCGCGGCTCGGAGCCGTGCTGCCGGAGCCGCTGTCGGCGGGACGGTTGGCCTGGTGGTGCGCTCAGTTCAGGAGGAGCGGGGCGGGAGACCGCGCGCCGCGCGCTCTTCCGCCTCGATGCGCGCGTGCGTCTGCCGCTCTGTGCGATCGAAGCGCAGGATCCCGCGCAGCACGAACCAGAACACGATGCAGACGACGATCGTGGGGATCACCGACCACGCGGCGGCCACCCAGAATTCGTCCATGCCCCGATCCTACCCGTGGGTCCGGTGCGCCTGCTGAGAGGGGGCGGCGGTGCTGAGCGGGGCTCGGGGCGGGGCGGGGCTCGCGCTTTGCAGGACGTTTGCAACTCTGCAGGACGGATCTGCGGATCCTGTCCTGCAGAGTTGCAGACGTCCTGCGGAGTTGAGGCCCGCACGCGCGGGGCGCGGACCTCGCCGCCCTCCGCACGATCGGTCCACACATCCGGGATCCGCCGGAATCTTCCGCACTGTTCCGTTCCTGGTGCGAAGGGCGTTCCGCCGTACTCCGCAGGGTGGATCCATGACGACCATCGTTCACGCCGCGGGTGCCGCAGAGCTGCTCGCCGCCATCCCCGTGCTCACCGGCTTCACCCCGCGCGACTCCGTCGTGCTGCTGCCGTTCCGCGGTCCCCGCACCGCAGGCGCGCTCCGCTTCGACCTGCCGAAGGGTGCAGTCGGTACCGCGTCACCGCAGGGTGCGTCGGCTTCGCCCGCGCCCGTTCGGACCGCCACCGTCCTTGCGCCCGCCGCGGCTGCGCCCGTCACTCCGGTGCCCGCGGCTCGCACACCCACGGCGGCGGAGTTCGCGGCGACGGCGATCGGTCTGGCCTGCCGCGTACCCGACACGGATGCGCTCGCGATCGCGGTGTACGCCGACGGCGGCACGGCGCCCCAGGGCGGGATGCTCCCCGCCACCGCCCTCGTCGATGAGCTGATCGGGCGCGCGGAGGCGTGCGAGCTGCGCGTCGTCGAAGCACTGTTCGTCGGCGGCGGATCCTGGGCCGACTACCGGGATCCGGAGTCCGCAGCGCACCCTCTGACGGAAGTGCCGCCACCGCCCTCGGTGCCCGGGTTCGCCGGACCCGCTCCGGATCAGTTCAGCGGCACCGAGCTGCCCTCGCCGGGGCTGTTCGCGGCGGAATCGGTCGGCCGCGCGCTGCTCTCCACCGAGCGCGTGCTCGGTCCCGCCGTGCCGAGCCGCACGCGACCTCCTGCCACGGAGCGGGCGGATCCGAGGGCGCAGGAGACCGCGCTGCTGCTGGACGATCTGCCGTCGTTCCTGGAGGAGGTGCTGGACTCACCCGAGGCGCTCTCGCCGTTCGCCACCGCGGCGCTGGTGTGGATCCTGAACCGCCCGGCACTGCGCGACGTCGCTCTCGTGCAGTGGGCGAGCACCATTGACCGCGGCGATCGTGCGCTGGCCGCGCAGCTGGGACACAGCATGAGGGGATCCGCTGTGCCGTCGGACATCGGCGGCATCCTGATCGGGGACGGACCACGGCCGGACAGCGACCGCCTGGGCGTCGCGCTGACGCTCGTGCGCCGCACGGTCGCGCTCGCACCGCGCGAGACGCGCGGAGGACCGCTCGTGGCTGCCGCGTGGTTGTCCTGGGCCTGCGGACGCTCGACGCATGCCGCCCGATACCTGGATCAGGCGCAGACGGTCGATCCAGAACTCACGTTCGCGCAGCTGCTGCGCGCGGTCGTCGACGCCGGCATGTTGCCGCGCTGGTCCTTCCGCACGGCGGCGTGAGGGCCCGCCGGATGCGTCACTTCACGAGCGGGAACAGGATCGTCTCGCGGATCCCGAGGCCGGTGATGGCCATGAGCAGGCGGTCGATACCCATGCCCATCCCGCCGGTCGGCGGCATGCCGTGCTCGAGCGCGCGCAGGAACTCGTCGTCCACGCGCATGGCCTCGAGGTCGCCGCCCGCGGCGAGCTTGGCCTGTTCGACGAAGCGCTCGCGCTGGATGACGGGGTCGATGAGCTCGGAGTAGCCCGTGGCGAGCTCGAAGCCGCGCACGTAGAGGTCCCACTTCTCCACGACGCCCGAGATCGAACGGTGCTCGCGCACGAGCGGGGAGGTGTCGACGGGGAAGTCCATCACGAAGGTCGGCCGCTCGAGGCCTCCCTTGACGAAGTGCTCCCACAGCTCCTCGATGAGCTTGCCGTGGGTGGCGTGCGGGGGGATGTCGACGCCGTTGGCCTCGGCGAACACGATGAGATCCGCGACCGGGTCCGACGGGGTGAAGGCTCGCCCGGTCGCCTCCGACAGCGAGTCGTACATCGAGATGCGCGCCCAGTCGCCGCCGAGGTCGTACTCGGTACCGTCTGCCCAGGTGACCAGAGTGGATCCGGCGACCGCGATCGCGGCGTTCTGGATCAGCTCCTGGGTGAGGTCGGCGATGCCGTTGTAGTCGGAGTAGGCCTGGTATGCCTCGAGCATCGCGAACTCGGGGCTGTGCGTCGAGTCGGCGCCCTCGTTGCGGAAGTTGCGGTTGATCTCGTACACCCGCTCGATGCCGCCGACCACGGCGCGCTTCAGGTACAGCTCGGGGGCGATGCGCAGGTAGAGCTCGGTGTCGAACGCGTTCGAGTGCGTGATGAACGGACGGGCGGAGGCCCCGCCGTGCTGCACCTGCAGCATGGGGGTCTCCACCTCGAGGAAGTCGTGGCTGGTGAAGGTCTGGCGCAGGCTGGCGTTGACCGCCGCACGGGCGCGCACGGTGCTGCGAGCCTGATCGCGCAGGATCAGGTCGAGGAAGCGGCTGCGCACGCGGCCCTCCTCGCTGAGCTCGCCATAGGCGTTGGGCAGCGGCAGGATCGCCTTGGACGCGATCGTCCAGCCATCGGCCATGATCGACAGCTCGCCGCGGCGGCTGGAGATCACCTCGCCGTGCACGAACACGTGGTCGCCGAGGTCGACGAGTTCCTTCCACTCCGCAAGGGACTCCTCCCCCACGTTGGCGAGCGAGATCATCGCCTGGATCCGGGATCCGTCGCCCGCCTGCAGCGAGGCGAAGCAGAGCTTGCCGGTGTTGCGGCTGAACACCACGCGGCCCGCGACGCCGACGAGCACTCCGGTCTCGGCGCCGGGCTCGAGCTCGCCGTATTCGGCGCGCAGCTGCGGGATGGTGTGCGTGACCGGCACGGTGACGGGGAAGGCGCCGCCCGCCGCGTCCGCGCGATCGGCGATCAGCCGCTCGCGCTTGGCCAGACGCACCGCCCGCTGCTCGAAGGTGTCCTCGGTCACGGATCCCGAAACCGTCGATAAGAACGTCGGTTTCGGGACGCAGGTTCGGTCTCGCGGTCAACAGGTTCGGTCTCGCGGTCAGAAGGGGTCGGAGGGGGTGAGCGGATCCGGCGGGGTCGCCTCGCGCAGGGCGCGGTCGAAGGTCGACGAGACGAGCGCGGAGAGGAATCCGCCTGGGTTCTCTACGCCGATCCCCCGCAGGATCCCCGTCGCCTGGCCGACGATCGAGCGCGCGAACTCCGAGGCCGTCGAGATGGCCTCGGCATATGCTGGTCGGTCCGCTTCCTCGATCACCACGGGCTCGCACCCGAGCTCCACCGCGAGGGCCTGCGCGATCGGCAGCACCATGGCCGGCGCCGTCACGGCCGCGTACGAGGCCTGCAGCTGTCGCAGATCGAGCGTCGTGCCGGTGAACGAGATCGCCGGGTGCACCGCGAGCGGGATGGCCCCACTGCGCGCGGCGGGCTCCAGGACGTCGGTGCCGTAGGCGGGATCCGTATGCAGCACGAGCTGACCCGGCTGCCACGCACCGAGCTCCGCGAGGCCGGACACGAGCCCGGGCAACTGATCGTGCGGCACCGCGATCACGACGAGCTGCGAGGCGCGGACGAGCTCGGGCGTCTCCATCACGGCGACGCCCGGCAGCACCGCCGCCGCTCGATCCGGGTCGGATCCCGCGGAGATGCCGACGAGGGCGTGGCCGGCGCCACCGAGCGCCGCGCCGATCACGGGGCCCACATGGCCGGCTCCGACGATGCCGACGTTGAGACGCCCCGCGCGCGTCATGAGGTGCGCTCCGCGGATCCGCCGAGCCCGGCCGGCAGGCTGTGCCCCGAGGGAAGCCCGAGAGCCCCGGGCAGACCCTGACCCGAAGGCAGACCCTGACCCGAAGGCAGACCCTGACCCGACGGCAGACCCTGCCCCGACGGCGCAGGTTCGTGATCCTCGGCCCAGCGGTGCGCCCGGTCGGCCGCTGCCGCGCGAGCGGCCGACACCGACAGCGTGTTCAGCATGCCGAGCAGCACCTGGCTGTCCAGACCGGAGACATCGCCGCGCACGGGGCCGACGGCGGAGTGGGCCTGCGCCTTGGCGACGCGCTGCAGCCGATCGATCGGGCCCTGGTGCAGCGAGAAGCCCTGCAGCCGGGCGAGCGGGAACACGGCCAGCTGCCGCCAGACCCTGCCGCGGCGCAGCAGTAGCGCGAAGTCGGTGAGCGCCGCGCCGTGCCGGCGCCAGGACAGCGGACGCCGCCACCAGGCGCGCGGCGGGATCGTCGCATACGGATCGCCGGCCACGGGCCCCAGCACGCCCTGCTCCCAGATCAGCGGCAGCACCTCGGCGGGGACGTCGGGCAGGATCAGCCCCAGCACTCGCTCGACATCCGCGCGTGCCCCCACCGGCAGCACGATGTTGAACTGCTGCGCCTGGCTGGACTGCTGCTGGGAAGCGGCCTTACCGCTCATCCGGTTGATGCGCACCGACCACCAGCCGAACGGCCGCCACAGCAGCGGCTGCATCACTTCGACGGCGAAGATCCGCCCGGGAGGAATGGTCTCGGTCACCGTCGTGAACAGTCCGAACGTGATCCGCACGCCGTCGGGGGTGGGTGCGATCGAGTAGCGCAGCGCCCGGGCGATCCTGCTCCAGGTCACTGCGATCGACGCGAGCAGCAACGGGATGCCCATCGCGAGGGCGATGCCGATCGCGATCGCGCCTCCGGCCGGCCCCGCGTCGCCCAGGATCGCCGGGAGCGTGCCGACCATGCCGCCCACGAAGATCACCGCGAACAGCGCGAGCCAGGTGAGACCGGACAGCACATGCGAGCCGACGAGACGCCCGGTGGGGATCCGCAGCACGTGCTCCGGTGCGATGTCGTCCAGATCCACACCGGTGATCAACCCGGTGACGCCGGCGTCCATCGAGGCTGCGAGCTGCGCGCGCATCGTGCGAGCGGCTGCCGCGTCGCCGCTTCCGCGCGTCGCCTCACGGGCGTGCCGCGCACCGGAGGCGAGGCGCAGGATGTCCGCGCGCACCGACTCGGCCTTCGCCGTGGAGAGGTACTCGAGGGGCACGTTGGCGTCATTGCCGGCGCCGTCGACCTCGAGCTTCGCGAGCCCGATGAGGCGTGCGGGGAACGGGCGGGTGAGGTTCACGCCCTGCACGCGATCGAGCGGAGCTCTGCGGTGCGAACGGAACACCACACCCTTGCGGACCTCCACGTGCGCGTCGGTGATGCGGAAGTCGTGGAAGCGCCACATCAACCAGAACATCCCCACGAGCAGCACCGCGAGCGCGAGCACTCCCAGCAGCACCACGAGCACGAGGTGGTTGTTCACGACCCAGTCGACCGGATCTCCGCCGAGCTCCGGCACACGCGTCGGCGTGAACAGCGAGATGATCCAGTACACGATCCTCTCGCGCAGGTTCGCGATCAGATAGCCGATCACGATCACCAGCACCAGGCCGCCCTTCAGGAGCGGCGTGAGCGGGTGCATCCGATGCCACTCGCCGTCGGCGAGCGAGGGCGCGCCCGGCGCCCTTCCCTGCACGGCCGTCGGGAAGGGCACGGCCCCCGGCACGGGAGGCGAGCCGTACGGCTGCTGCTCCGGCGTGCTCACAGGCCGGTCCGGCGCATCTCGGCGACGTCGATGAGGGTGTCCCGCAGCGACTCCGCGGCGTCTTCGGTCATTCCGGGGATCTCGACGCCGGTGGTCGCGGCGGCGGTGACGAGCTTGAGCTTGGCGATCCCGAAGGCCCGGTCGACCGGCCCGCGGGTGATGTCGACCAGCTGCATGCGGCCGTACGGCACCGCGATCATGCGCTGCCACAGGATCCCGCGGCGGAAGACGATGTCGTCGGCGCGCAGCATGTAGCCGATCGCCCTGGCCTGACGCGGCAGGATCACCAACTCGAACAGGATCACGACCGCGATCACGCCCGCCACCGTCCAGGCCCATGGCCAGGGCTGGGCGAGGAGGGTCGTGGCGGCGTACGCGCCGACCGCGATCACCGCGAGCAGGATGATGCGCAGCAGCACCTCGGCGATCACGTACTTCGGCGAGATCTGGTGCCATGCGCCGTCCAGGGCGAGTGCTCCGCGCGCCGCAGGTGTGCGGAGCACCGGATATGTGCCGTCGTCGAGTACCGGAGCGGCCGCGGGCGCCGTGTGCACGGCGGGGACGGCGTTCGCCGACTGGGCACGCGCCTGGGCGCGCGTCGGCGGCACGACGGGATCAGTGCCCGGGATCTGCGGCGGTTCGGGAATGGTCGTCATCGTCGTCCTCCAGGCGCGGCCCGTTCAGGCCGTCGGGGTCGTGGGGCCCGTTTCCGGGCAGCAGGCAGAAGCTCTCCGCGATCACCGCCGCGATCGTGAGCACGAGTGCGGCGGCGGCGGTCGCGATGATCGAGCCTATCGGCGGCGTGATCGGCCGGGAGAGCAGATAGGCGATGAGCCCGATACCGAAGCCGGTGATCACGGCGCCGACCAGACTCGATGCCCTGGCGAGCATCGCGATGCGCAGCGCGCGGAACGGATTGACCGGCGGTCGATCGGCCGACCGCGTGCTGCGCCGGATCGGCCAGGCGAGAGCCAGCACCGCGAGCGCCAGCAGCACGAGGAAGATCGGCAGCAGGATCGACGGCGTGAACGTGGCCCTGCCCGTGGTGGTCATCGCGTGGTCGAGCAGGAACCCCGCCGCCGCGCCGGCGAGAGCCAGCACGGACAGCAGAACAGGGGAGATCCGCTTCATGAGCCGTCCTCGAGTGCGGCCAGCAGGTCGGCCACTCTGCCGCGTCCCGGCAGCACCGCATCAGGATCCACGTCGAGCCACGGTCTCAGTACGAAGGTGCGCTCGGCGGCGCGAGGATGCGGCAGCAGCAGATACTCGTCGTCGCTGCGCAGGTCGTCGTACGTGATCAGATCGAGGTCGAGGGTGCGATCACCCCAGCGCACGGCGCGGATGCGTCCGTGCTCCTCCTCGATCGCATGCAGCATGCCGAGCAGGACCTGCGGTGCGAGGCGCGTGGTGACGATCGCGACCGCGTTCGCGAACTCCGGGGCCTCCGGATCCGGCCCGTCCAGCCGCACCGCCACCGTGCGGAAGATCGTCGAGACGCGCACGTCGTCGACGAGGGGCAGGCGGCGGATCGCGTTCACGGCCTCCTCGATCGTGGCCGTGGTGTCGCCGAGATTGGAGCCGAGTGCGACGACCGCCTCGACCGGCTCCTCCTCGGGACGCGGGTCGATCGCGGGCAGACGCCGTCCGCGCGGGACCGGCGGGATCGGGTGCGTCGGTGTCATCCCTCGCTCCATTCGCGCTGCACGTGGCTCACGCGCTGCACCGTGACGGACACGTCCGCGAAGGTCAGCGGGATCGGCGCGTGCGGCTTGTGCACGGTGACCTCGACGCCGTGGATCCGCTCGTCCTCGAGGACCATGTCGGCGATGCGGGTGGCGAGCGTCTCCAGCAGGTTCACGGGCTCACCGGCGACGACCGCCGCGACCCGCTCTGCGAGCTCGCCGTAGTGCACGGTGTCGGCGACGTCGTCGCTGGCCGCAGCCTGACGCACGGAGAGGTGCAGGCGCAGGTCGACGATGAAGTCCTGACCGTTCTCGCGCTCGTGCTCGAACACGCCGTGCCGCCCGAACACCGTCAAGCCGGTCAGCGTGATCGCGTCGAGGAAGTCCATGCCCCCCAGCCTACGGCGAGGGACCGACGTGGACCGCGGCTGTCCGCGAAGGGCGAAGCACAGGCGCCCGAACCGCAGAAGGCCAGCATCGCGCCGGGGCGGGCGTCCGCCGTTCAGCCGTCCCAGGCGCCGAGCACCGCGAGGGCGTCGCGCGTGGCGGCGACGTCGTGCACGCGCACGGCCCATGCCCCGGCGCGTGCGGCGAGCGCGCTCGTCACGGCGGTCGCCAGATCCTTGCGCCGCTCATCGGCGTCGTCGCCCAGGGCATCGGCGAGGAATCGCTTCCGCGAGGTCCCCACGAGCACGCGTGGTCCGAGCGCGACGACGTCGGCGAGCTCGCGCAGCAGGTCCCAGTTCTGCCCCGCGGTCTTCGCGAAGCCCACGCCCGGGTCGACGATGATGCGGGAGGGGGCGATGCCGGCCGCGGCCGCGGCCGCCACGCGCTCGCGCAGCTCCCCGGCCACCTCGCGGCCGACTCGCGCGTACTCGGCGCGGGCGTACATGTCCGAAGACGGCCCGCGCCAGTGCCCGAGCGCGATGTCGGCGCCCGAGTCGGCAACCGCTGCGAGCATCTCCGGATCCGCGAGGCCTCCCGAGACGTCGTTCACGATGCGAGCGCCTGCGCGGACGGCGGCGATCGCGGTGGCAGCGTTCAGCGTGTCCACGCTCACGGGGATCCCCTCCGCGGAGAGGCGCTCGATGACCGGCAGCACGCGGCGTTGCTCCTCGGCGACGGGCACCCGCTCGGCGCCGGGCCGGGTGGACTCCCCGCCGATGTCGAGCACATGGGCGCCCTGTGCACGCAGCAGCAGGCCGTGCGCGACCGCGTGGTCGGCGTCGGCGTAGCGCCCGCCGTCGCTGAACGAGTCGGGGGTGGCGTTGACGATCCCCCAGATCGCGGTCATGACGGGGCGCCCGACCCGATCAGCGCGATCAGCTCGGCGCGCGCGACCGGATCCGTGTACACGCCCCGCGCCGCGATCGTGAGCGTCGACGCCTCGGTCTGACGGCCTCCGCGCATGGTGACGCAGCCGTGCACCGCGTCCATCACGACGAGCACGCCCTGCGCGTCGAGGTGGGAGGCGATCGCGTCGGCGATCTGCTCGCCGAGCCGCTCCTGCACCTGCGGGCGGGATGCGAGGATCTCGACCACCTTGACCAGCGCGCCGAGACCCACCACCTGCTCCCCCGGCAGATACGCGATGTGCGCGTGCCCGGCGAACGGCAGCAGGTGGTGCTCGCACACCGAGCGGAACCGGATGCCGCGCAGCAGCACCGCCCCGGAGGGCAGGGTGTCGGGCGCGGGACCGTGCGAGACGCTGATCGTGTGCGCGAGCGGTGCGCCGGGATCCTCACCGAGGCCGGCGAAGAACTCGGCGTACAGGTCGGCCATCCGGGCCGGGGTCTGCTTCAGCCCTGGACGCTCCGGATCCTCGCCGATCGCGAGGAGCAGCTCACGGGTCAGGCTCGCGACGCGGTCCCGATCGACGGCCATCGCTCAGGCCGTCGCGGGGCGCGGCTTCCCGCCACCCGCGGTGCCCGCCCGGCGCTCCGTCGACGRCTGCGCCGCCTCGGTCGCCGCGGTGCCGACCTCGACGCCGCGCTGCGGCATCTCGATCGGGGGCAGCAGCGACACCGGACGGTCCTCGCTCGAGAGCCACTGCGGGCGCTCGGGGAGCTTGCGGATCTCGGTGAAGATCTCCGCGATCTGGTTGTGATCCAGAGTCTCCTTCTCGAGCAGCTCGCGGGCGAGCTTGTCGAGGATGTCGCGGTTGGCGCTGATCACCGTGTAGGCCTCGTTGTGCGCCTGCTCGATGAGCGCGCGCACCTGCGCGTCCACCCGCTCGGCGACGGTCTCGGAGTACTCGCGTCCGCGGCCCATGTCACGACCGGCGAAGGGCTCGCCGCCCTCCGTGCCGAGCTTGACCGGTCCGAGCTCGGCGGTCATGCCGTATTCGATCACCATCTTGCGTGCGATGGACGTCGCCTTCTCGATGTCGTTCGAGGCACCGGTGGTCGGGTCGTGGAACACGATCTCCTCGGCCACACGGCCGCCCATCGCATAGGTGAGCTGGTCCTGCAGCTCGTTGCGGGTGACCGAGTACTTGTCGTCCAGCGGCAGCACCATCGTGTAGCCGAGAGCCTTGCCGCGGGGCAGGATCGTGATCTTGGTGACGGGGTCGGTGTAGTTCATCGCCGCCGCCGCGAGCGCGTGACCGCCCTCGTGGTACGCCGTGATGAGCTTCTCCTTGTCCTTCATCACGCGGGTGCGGCGCTGCGGGCCGGCGATGACGCGGTCGATCGCCTCGTCGAGGGCCCTGTTGTCGATGAGCTGCGCGTTCGAGCGCGCCGTCAGCAGGGCGGCCTCATTGAGCACGTTGGCCAGGTCGGCACCGGTGAAGCCAGGCGTCTTGCGGGCGACGACTTCGAGGTCGACGCCGTTCGCGAGCGGCTTGCCCTTCGCGTGCACCTCGAGGATGTGCTGGCGGCCCTTGAGGTCGGGCGCGTCCACGCCGATCTGCCGGTCGAAGCGGCCGGGGCGCAGGAGCGCGGGGTCGAGGATGTCGGGGCGGTTCGTCGCCGCGATCACGATGACGTTCGCGTTCGGGTCGAAGCCGTCCATCTCGACGAGCATCTGGTTCAGCGTCTGCTCTCGCTCGTCGTTGCCGCCGCCGAGACCCGCACCGCGGTGCCGGCCGACCGCGTCGATCTCGTCGATGAAGATGATCGCGGGGGCGTTCTCCTTGGCCTGCGTGAAGAGGTCGCGCACGCGGGAGGCGCCCACGCCGACGAACATCTCGACGAAGTCGGATCCGGAGATCGAGTAGAACGGGGCGCCGGCCTCACCGGCGACGGCGCGGGCGAGCAGGGTCTTTCCGGTTCCGGGAGGGCCGTACAGCAGGACGCCCTTGGGGATCCGCGCGCCGATCGCCTGGAACTTGCCCGGATCCTGCAGGAACTCCTTGATCTCGTGGAGCTCCTCGATGGCCTCGTCGGCACCCGCCACGTCGGCGAAGGTGACCGTCGGGTTCTCCTTGCTCACGAGCTTCGCGCGGGACTTGCCGAACTGCATGATCTTGCTGTTGCCGCCCTGGGCGCTGGATAGCAGCCACCAGAAGAGCAGGCCGAGCAGCACCATCGGGATGAGGATCGACAGGAAGCCGTCGAACCAGCTCGCCTTCGGCACGGCGTCGTTGTAGCCGTCCTTCGGCGCGGCATCGTCGATCGCCTTGACCACTTCCGCCGCACGGGCCTGGACGTAGTAGAACTGCACACTGTCCGCGCCCTTGTACGGCTTGGACAGCGTCATGTCCACGCGCTGGTCGCCATCGGTGTTGACCACCTTGGTGACCGTTCCGCCCTTGAGCAGATCCAGACCGTCCTTCGTCGACACCTGGGAGGAGGATCCGAGGTTCGAGATCAGCAGGAACCCGCCGATCAGGAAGAGACCGATCAGCACCACATACGTGAGCCAGCTGCGCGTGATCTTCTTGACATCCATGATCAGATCAGCGTAGCGCGAGAGCCTTAGCGCCCCCCTGGGGATTCGCCCACGGCGTACCCTTCGTCACGTGGTTCCTGAGCGAGCGCGGCGAGACGAAGGACGCTCCTCGCTCAGGGGCCGAAGTGTCAGGCGTATACGTGCGGCGCCAGCACCGCCACGTCGCGCAGGTTGCGGTAGCGCTCGGCGTAGTCGAGGCCGTAGCCGACGACGAACTCCGGCGGGATGTCGAAGCCGACGTACTTGCAGTCGATCACGACCTTTGCCGCCTCGGGCTTGCGCAGCAGCGCGAGCACCTCGATCGACTCGGCGCCGCGCGAAGCGAAGTTCTCCAGCAGCCAGCTCAGGGTCAGGCCGGAGTCGATGACGTCCTCGACGATGAGCACGTGCTTACCGTGCAGGTCGGTGTCCAGGTCCTTGCGGATCTGCACGACCCCGCTCGACTTGGTGCTGGCGCCGTAGCTCGACACCGCCATCCAGTCCATCGGCGCCGAGAACGGCAGCGCGCGGGCGAAGTCGGCCATGACCATGACGGCCCCCTTCAGCACGCCGACCAGAAGCAGATCCTTGCCCGCATAGTCTTCGGCGACCCGTGCGGCGAGCTCGTCGAGCTTGGTGCGGATCTCCTCCTCTGTGACGAGGATGTCGGTCAGGTCGTCGGGGATGTCCGCAGCGCGCATGGATCGATTTTACGCGACGGGATCCGTTCTCCCGCAGGCCCCCCTCGCCCGCTACTGTGAGCGGAGAGGCGGGGTTGCGCTTGGGGGAACCGAGCCCCCGTCGCGGACGGAAGGAGTCCCATGGACATCGACGAGATCCTCAACCAGGTGCCGATCGGCGACATCGCCCAGAAGCTCGGCGTCAGCGAGGACGTCGCGCGGCAGGCGGTGCAGGAGGGCGGTGCCGCGCTGCTCGGAGGCCTCGCCAAGAACGCCGAGACCGCGGAGGGGTCCTCCGCGATCGAGGCGGCGCTCGCCAAGCACGACGGCTTCTCCGGTGCGGCGTCGATCAACGACATCGACGAGGCCGACGGCCAGAAGATCGTGTCGCACGTGTTCGGCGACAACGCCGATCAGGTGGCGCAGACCCTGACGAGCGAGAAGAAGACCGCCGGCATCGACTTCGGCAAGCTGCTCCCGATCCTCGCCCCGATCGTGATGGGCCTCATCGCGAACAGCCAGAAGGGCTCGGCCGGCGGCAGCGGCGGCGGCGGTCTCGGCGACATCCTGGGCGGCCTCTTCGGCGGCGGCCAGCAGCAGGGCTCGGCGCCTGCCTCGGGCGGCACGGGCGGCGGCCTCGGCGACATCCTGGGCGGGCTCGGCGGCCTCTTCGGCGGCGGCCAGCAGGGCTCCTCGGCCGGCGGCGCGGGCGGCATCGACATCGGCGGCCTGCTGGGCGGCCTCCTCGGCGGCAAGAAGTAGGACGATCACGAGACGCGGCTCCCCCGGGGGCCGCGTCTCGTCGCGTCCGGGGGTGTGGATCCGGCGGGGCCGGGGGGGGGCCGGCGAGTGCACGGCTTGTTCACGCTACGCCCGCGGAAGCCGGCCGACTGCACGGGATCCTACCGAGTGCACGGCTTACCCACGCCAAGAAGCCGTGCACTCGGCAACAAGCCGTGCACCCGCGAGCCCCCACCGAGCGCGGCCTGTTCACGCTGCGCTCCACACGAGCCCGCCGAGCACACCGGATCCTGTCGAGCGCACCCCTTACCGACGCCGAGCCCCGTCAGATCCGGCCGAGCACACGGGATCCCGTCCAATGCACGGCTTACCCGCGCCAAGAAGCAGTGCACTCGGCAACAAGCCGTGCACCCGCGAGCTCCCACCGAGCGCACGGCGTATTCACGGACCCCTAGCGCGCGGCGAACACGATCCGGCCGTCGATGCGGGCCGCAGTGCAGCCCGGCAGATCGAGCGGGCCCTGGCCAGACCAGTCGGTCACCAGACGGGCAACCTCGACGGTCTGCGCGCGGGTCAGGCCGACGCCGAACTCGCTCTGCACGACGAGGCGGATCACGCGATTGCGCAGGGCCGCAGGGTTCGCGGCGAGGGCCGCGGCGCTGACGGAGATGCCCGCTTCGGCATGCTCCACGATGTCTTCGATGGTCTCGTGGATCATCTCGTCGAACGCTTCTGCGTCCTCGCGCAACTGCTCGGCCGTGCGAGCGAGCGCCTCGGCGATGCCCGGCCCCAGCTCGGCCTCGAGCACCGGCAACACGCGCTCGCGGACGCGCACGCGCAGGTAACGGGGATCGGCGTTGTGCGGATCGTTCCAGGCGTCCAGCGCCTCCGCGGCGCATGCGGCGCGCGTCGTCTCGCGCCGCACCGCGAGGAGCGGACGGATCCACGTCGTGCCGTCCTCGTCGATCCGCACCGGCGCCATGCCCTGCAGGCTGCCGGCGCCGGATCCGCGGGACAGCCCCAACAGCACCGTCTCCGCCTGGTCGTCGAGCGTGTGTCCGAGCAGCACCGGAGCGTCCTCCCCCTGGGCGGCTCGACGCAGCGCTGCGTAGCGGGCGGTCCGTGCGTCGGCTTCGGGGCCCTCCCCCGACTCGGCGACGACGACCCTTTCCACCAGCGCTTCTATGCCGAGCACGGAGGCCTTCGCGGCGGCCTCGGCCGCGACGAGCTCGGATCCGTCCTGCAGCCCGTGGTCGACCGTCACGCTGCGCACGCGGATCCCCGCGGCGCGCGCCTCGAACGCGGTGGCGGCAGCCAGCGCCAGGGAGTCGGCGCCTCCGGAGAGCGCCACGGTCACCGTGGCCGGCTGTTCGGGCAGAGCGGCCAGCGCGGCGCGCACGGCACGGCGGATCTCGGCGACGGCGGGAGAGAGGGACGGCACGCTCTCACGCTACCCGGGTCGGACTCCGCGTCCGCCGTCCCCTGACGCCGGCGGGCGCTCAGGGGCGCGCGCAAGTAGGCTGGTGCGCGGCATCCAACCGTCTTTCCTGAGGAGTACACGCATGGGCGCACACGACGCCGTCATCGAGATCCCGCGCGGCAGCCGCGTGAAGTACGAGGTCGACCACGAGACCGGGCGAGTGCACCTCGACCGGGTGCTCTACACGACCTTCGGCTACCCGGCCGACTACGGCTACTTCGACAACACCCTCGGCGAGGACGGCGACCCGCTGGACGTGCTGGTGCTGCTCGACCAGGCCATCTTCCCCGGCGTCGTGGTGAACGTGCGCCCGGTGGCCGTGCTGAAGATGAGCGACGAGGCCGGCGGGGACGACAAGCTCGTCGCCGTGCTGAGCAAGGACCCGCGCTGGTCGCACATCCAGGACATCGGCGACCTTGCCGAGTACACGAAGAAGGAGATCGCGCACTTCTTCGAGCACTACAAGGACCTCGAGCCCAACAAGTGGGTCAAGGTCGATGCATGGGGCGACGCCGCCGAGGCCCAGCGGATCCTCGACGAGGCCATCGAGCGCTTCAAGAACGACGGTCACTGAACCTTCGGACCTAGATCACGAGAAGACCCCCGGTGCCGCTCAGCGGCCCGGGGGTCTTCTCGTGAAGGATCCGAGGATCAGCCCATGTAGACGCCCTGGTTCTGCATGAAGTCGATGGGGTTGATGGTGCTGCCGTCCTGATAGACCTCGAAGTGCAGGTGGCAGCCGAAGGATCCACCGGTGTTGCCGGCATAGGCGATCACCTGGCCTGCGTTCACCCAGTCTCCGACGCTCACGTTGTATCCGCCATCAAGGATGTGTCCGTATCCCGTGCCGAGACCGGAGCCGTCGCTGTTGTCGATCTTGATGTAGTTGCCGTAACCGCCGCTATACCAGGCGACGACGACCTGGCCGGAGTGCGCCGCGAAGATCGGCGAGCCACAGCTGCCGTCGGCGAGATCGACGCCGGCGTGGAAGCTGGACGAGCATCCCCAGGAGGAACAGTCAGGAACGCGGTAGCCGTAGCCGGAGGACTGGTAGCCGCCGAACGGGCGCACCCAGCCGCCGCTTCCGGCCGAGCCGCCACCGCCTCCGCCGCCTCCGCCGCCACCGCCGTTCTGTCGAGCGGCTTCTTCGGCGGCCTGGCGTTCGGCCTCGAGCTGCGCCTGACGGGCAGCCTCCGCGGCAGCGCGAGCCGCCTCACCGGCCTGATACTGAGCGACGGTCTTGGCCGTGGTGTCGTGCAGGGCGGCGAGCTGCGCTTGCAGCTGGCCGAGGTGCGCCTGCTGATCCGCGAGAGCTTTGGCAGCGGCCTCGGCCGCCGCCTGGGCCTTCTTCATCTTGTCTTCGGCGACCTTCGCGAGGCGATCTCGCTCCGCCTTGGCCGTTGTGGCCTGATCGGTCAGAGACTGCGCGGTGTTCTTCGCCTCGAGGGCCTTGTCGTAGATCGCTTGAGTGCCCGAGAGCACGCGGTCCATCTGTCCCAGACGCTGCAGAAGCTCGTCCGTGTTGGCCGTGGACTTAGAGAAGAAGAGCTGCAGGGCCGTGGTGTCGCCCCCGTCGCGCGAGAGCTGCGCGGCGATCTGCCCGGCCTTGCTGGCACTGTCGTCCGCGACCTTCTTCTGCGTGTCGGCCTGCGTCTGCAGATCGGCCAGCCGGCGGGCTTGCGCATCGAGCGCCTGCTGGGCGACGAAGTATTCGTTGCCGGCGGCGTCGGCCGCGGCCTTGGTGTCCGCGACGTTCTGCGTCAGCGAAGCAATGAGCCCCTGGATGACGCTGACCTGGTTCGCGGCGGCGTCCTCATTGGCCTTCGCCGCCTGCACGTCGTCCCAGCTGGGGTAGTCGTCGGCGTAGGCAGCAGGTGCGCCGAGGAAGAGGCCCAGGATCAGCGCACCCACGGTGGCGAGGCTGAGCACGGCGCCGCCACGACGGCGTCCCTGGCGTGCCGCGCGGGCACGCCGAACGAGCGACGCCTGTCCGGAATGGCGGGCGTCTTCGATGTTCGGATGGTTCACGCGGCTCCCTTTCGCCGGTTTCACTCATGTCACACTAACAACATCAGCATCTTTCGCAACCCTCGGATCTCGCTCGGGATCGGGAATTCTTCAGGTCGTCATCTGCTGGTCGTGCGTTCGGTGGCGGGACGGGACCACCCTTCATTCTGCCCCCGGACACGCCCGGGATCCAGAGGGACGCGCGCTCGATTGGTGTTTTGCCTCAGAAACCCCTTATGCTTGAGCGTCGGCAAGGGAACCCCCGAGGTTCGCCTCCGGCCCCATCGTTTAGCGGCCTAGGACGCCGCCCTTTCACGGCGGTAGCACGGGTTCGAATCCCGTTGGGGTCACTCTTTCCGATACAATTTCATAGTTCTGGCCCTGTAGCGCAGTTGGTTAGCGTGCCGCCCTGTCACGGCGGAGGTCGCGGGTTCAAGTCCCGTCAGGGTCGCTCCAGCGACAGGCCTTTCTTCGGAAGGGCCTGTCGTGTAGGGCGCAGGTCAGAAGCTTCCACCTTCCGGTCTGTGCGGCTCTGTAGCTCAGTTGGTAGAGCGTTCGACTGAAAATCGAGAGGTCACGGGATCGACGCCCGTCGGAGCCACAAGGGTGATCGTTACAATCACCCCAGAAACCCTCGCGTAGCTTCTACATCGCGGGGGTTTCGCCTTTTCCCCGGCGAACCTCGGTTCCCACACGCTCCCCTGGGCTGCTCTTGCCTAGTCGTTGAGCGCGCGAAGTTCCCGGTTGCTGAGAGCGCCAAAGCGAGACGAAACGCGCCCCTCCGCACCTCGCCGCTGAGCCAACCAATCGAAGGTCGATTTGGCGCTAGCTCGGGTATGCTGAGAGTGCGGCGGGCAGTAGCCCCTCGGAGCCTGGCAGTCTTCCGGACGGTATGACGAGCCAGGCTCACGTGTTTCTACAGCCGCGTGACGCGGGACTCGACGATCGCCTCCGCTCGGCGGATCCAGTCCCCTCCGCTTGAGTAGCACCAGGCGACCGCATCGCTAACCCACAGCAGCGGATGCTCATGCGGTGCCGCATGCTGATACCGGAAGCCCGAGACGCCGTCGGATCGCAGAATCTCAGCGATCAACCGGCGGTCGGCGCGTTCCACGGACTCGTCACGCTCGATGATCATCTGATCGATGCCGTCGCGAGCAGCCTCCTCGACTAACGCACGAAACGTCAGTGGGCGGGCCTCCTTGTCGGACCGCTGCTTCACGATCCAGACGGACACCCGAACATCGAGAGCGCACATGCGCGACAGGATCAGTCGCCGTCTACCGTCGCTCTCGCTCTTGAAGTGGATTCGCCGCTGTCCCGGTTTGAGCAGCGCCCGCAGCGTTCGTTCGGAGGACCGAATGCCTCCGACAACCGCCGCTGTTGCAACGACGTAGTAGCCGCGCGCCTTCGACTCGTCGACATAGACGCGGTCAGAGGGACAGAAGGGCACGGTTCAAACCTAGGGATCACCACCGACTCAACCGCGACCTCATGAGTGCTCGACAAACGCGTAACTCCAGCGCCGCTGATCTGACGACGAACGGATCCCTCGGGCTCCTCGATTCGTTTCACCCCTAGGGGTGAAGACAGCGACCCCGCGGTTGGTTAGCGTGAATCTCAGCAAGTCAGTGACAGGGATCTCTCGACCACCTCCCTCGGCCGAGAGCGCAGGATCACTGAAGACCGAAGAAGGGCAGGACTGCCGTGACGGACACCGACGACAGTCAGCGCGAGCGGGAGAGCGATCCGAGGTTGCGCATCGCTTTGGTGAACGACTACGAGGTCGTCGTGCGCGGTCTCGCGGCCATGCTCCGTTCGTACCAGGACGTCATCCAGGTCGTCGAACTGGACCTCAACAAGCCCGTCAGCGGCTCGGTCCACATCGCCCTCAGCGACACCTTCGCGTCCACCCACGGCGACCGCGCCGACGTTCGAGAGCTTGCCGGGAACCCACAGGTCGACCGAGTGGTCGTCTACTCGTGGGCTCGCGACGAGAGCTCGATCCGCGCCGCGATCGCGGACGGCGCCGATGGCTACGTGTACAAGGGCATCCCCGCGAGCCAGCTGGTGACCGCCCTGCAGCAGATCTGCGCCGGCGGCCCGCAAGTGTGGATCGACACGCAGGGCAGACCTGCGATCACGGCGGGCGACTGGCCGGGCCGCGAAGAGGGACTCACGGTTCGCGAATCGGAGGTTCTGGCGCTCATCACCCAGGGTCTGTCGAACGCGGAGATCGCCGAGCGCACGCACCTGTCGATCAACTCCGTCAAGACCTACATCCGTTCCGGGTATCGCCGCATCCGCGTGATGTCCCGCACGGAGGCGGTCCTGTGGGGCGTCGAACACGGATTCCGCCCCGACCGCCTGCGCGTGCGAGACCCGGAGATTCCTGCATCGAACGAAGGCGGCGACGACGTGGGATCCGAACTTCCGCAGCCCGACGATGAAGTGAGCGTCACATGACGCCCGATACGCGGTTCGAGCTTCGACAGGTCTCCGGCAATGAATGGATCATCAGCGACCATCAGTACGACGCGCACGACGAGCGATCCACCGTGGCATGCATCTTCCGGGCCGACGACGAGTGCGAGGTGACCTGGCTGGTCGAGTTCGGCCTGCCCACACGGTTCGGTTGCCCGGCGAACGTCGTGGAAGAACGTCGCCGGACGCTGTCGCGCAGCACGAAACCGATCCCGATCCCACACTTCGCACCTCTGACCGCGCAGAGGATGCTCCGACAGGAGCGCTGAGCGCGTAAGCGCCATCCCCCACCGCGGGTTCGCCTCCTCGATCCCATCGAGGACCGCGCGCTCGCCACTGAACAACTGCGCTGTCTTCGCACGTCTTCGCGCGAAATACAGCAGACCGAATGAGAGAAAGACCGACATGGGCGCGCTTTTCTATGGCAGTTCCGAGCACCAGATTGAGATCGACGATGTGGCGCTCGCCCATCTCAAGGTCGTGATCGCGACCAAGCTGCGCCGCAACGAGAGCTTCACCCTGTCGTGGCGACACGATGAGGGGCAGCCGCGGGGCAGATCGACGATCTGGCTGCACCCGTCCGTCCAGCTGCGGTTCGAGTTCAACGAACCAGAGCCGCCGTCGCTGGATCCCGCGCGCATCCAGTCCTATGCGAGCTCGGCCAACACGTCCGGCGGGATCCTCATCCCCGACGAGCACATCCTCGGATAGGGCTCGCTCGCGGCGGAGCTATGCCTGCCGCACCACCGGCACAAAGACGTCGCCGTCGAGCGAGAACCAGCCGAACGGATGCTTCATCGTCGGCTTCCTTCGCCGATTCGGGCCGCCTGGCGCTTGCCCATCGTGGATCCTGGAGGCACACCCGGGTGCGTCGTCTCGCGGAGGTAGGGGATCGAGACCACCACGGCGAGGAGCAACGCGCATGCGACGACGAACACGATCGGCTCCGCAGAGCCGAGAAACCCGTTTCCTGGCGAGCGGGTGAGGTGAGCGATGAGATGGCTCACTCCGATCACCATCAGACCTCCTGCCGCGATCAGCCCGCAGACCATTCGGGCTCGCCTCAAAACGGTGATCATGTGGTCGAACTCGCCGCCGACCACATCAGCTTCAGGAAGACGGCGCCTACACCGATGACGACGCCTGCCATGAGGAACACCTGCGCCCACAGGAGGGTCGCGGTGAAGAGACTCGAGCCGCGCTCCAGTCCGACGAGCGCAAATGCGGTCATGACAGTCCCCGCGACGACGAGCACAGCCGTGAGGCCGATCGCGGCGAACGTCGCCGACTTCAGTTGATGGCGAGAGTCGGTCATGTCATCTCCTCACGGCGGCACGGCCTCACGAAGCTCGATCAGGTGCCGGTCTCGTCAAGGCGTGCAGACATGGCGCGAACGGGAACGCGCCAGGATCCATCGTCTCGAGCATGCGGCCCTGGGCGATAGGACGAAGGTGCAGATCTCGCTAGACGAACGTCTAGCTCGCGCGACGGATGTCCGGGTGCTCAGGTGAACGAGACGAGCCCGGAGCGGGCAGCGCGGATCAGCACCTGAACACGATCACGGACGCCCCACTTCGCGATGATGTTGCCCAGGTGCGCCTTCACGGTTCCTTCGGAGACATGCATCTCCAGGGCGATCTCCGCGTTCGAGAGGCCGGCAGCGAGGAGCCGGACCACTTCGATCTCCCGATCTGAGAGCTCCTCGAACTCCTCGAACGGCTCGACGGCCGGCGTCGAGGTCTCGCGGATCGAGGCGATGAGCCGCGTGGTGACCCGCGGAGACAGGACGCCGTTGCCCGCAAGCACTCCGTGCACGGCCGCGACGATGTCGTCGGGATCGGTGTCCTTGAGCAGGTATCCGGCGGCTCCCGCCCTGAGCATGGGCATGATCGACTCGATCGACCCGAACGTCGTGATCGCCAGAACCTTCGTGTCCGGCGAGTGCTCGATGATCCCTGCGGTGGCCGCGACGCCGTCGACGCCGGGCATCTGCACGTCCACCAGAGCGACGTCCGGACGCAGTCGGCGCGCGGCCGCGATCGCGTGAGCGCCGTCCGGCGACTCCTCCACGACCTCGATGCCCGCGGTGGTCAGGAACACCGCGAGAGCACGCCGCACCAGCGGATCGTCATCGGCGATCAGCGCGGTCGTCGAGGTCATGATCCGAGACTACGCGCGCGAGTGCTCGCCGAAGGTCAGAAAAGGACTGGCCAGAAGTCCTGGTAGCGCTGGCCGAAGGTCCAATGTGCGCGCTTCCCGCACAGATCCAGCATGCAGACACCCGACCGAGCGACCCGACGCCCGGCTCAATCTGCGAAGGAAGTGCGCCATGTTCATCGTCCAGACCTATTCCGGAATCTGGGACTGGCTCTGCAAGACGTTCGGCGTCTGCAACTAGTGATGGTGTCGCAGGCGAGGTGGGTCAGCGCCTCACCTGCGACCTTCACGGCTCACGGAGAGCGGCCCGCGATAATGAGGGCCATGCCTTCCGAGCCGTCGCCCCCGGTCCATCGGGTGACTCGTCTGCTCCGGCTCGGCGCGTCGATACCGCTCGTGACGGCCGAACGCCTGACGCTGCTCGCCCTGATCTCCGCGGGCGTCATCATCAGTCTTGTCATCGTGTTCGTCTCGCCCTCGGACGACATCGTCTCCTCGGTGTTCCAACTCGCCCTCACAGCCGCGTTCGCGCTGTTCGTATGGTCACCGCTCCTGGCCGTCGTCATGCTGCTGTCGGCGATGTGCGTCTCCTTCACCGTCGCGAACGAGGGCGCGACGCTTGTCGCGCTGGCGGTCGCCATGGGCTGCGTCGTGAGGACCGGGACCAGGCCACTGCTGGTCACCTTCGTCGGCGGCTTCCTGCTGTCGGGCGCGGCCGCCGCGACGTTCGCGGTGCCCGGGCTCACACTGACCAACTTCGCCGCGGCAATGGTCGTCGCGACAGTTTCGGGCGCAGTCGGCTATCTGCTCACCGTGGGATCCGCGCGCGAGCGGCGTCTCCAGCAGAGTCTGCGCGCGCAGCAGCTTGCCGAACAGGAAGCGGCCTTCGCCGAGCGACAGCGGATCGCCGACGAACTCCACGACGTCATCGCCCACGATCTCACCGTCATCGCGATGTACACCCGAGTCCTGGAGCAGCCCATCGACGAGGAGCTCCGAGAACAGTCCCAGCAGACGATCCGCGATGCCGCGCACAAGGCGCTCGGCGACCTGCGCCGGGTGGTCGAACAGGCGAAAGGCCCGGCGGTCCTCGCCGAGCCACCTCGTGAGAGTCTGGCCGACGCGCTCGAGAGTGCGCGGTCAGAGCTGCATGGCGTAGGGGCCACGCTCGTCGTCGACGGGGACGCGGCGGATCCCCGGGTTCCCCGCGTCATCGACGCGGCACTCGCCCGCATCGCGCGCGAGTCGATCACGAATGTGCTGAAGCACGGCGGCCGCGGTGCCGTCGAGATCGCCGTGCGAGTCAGTTCCGGCATCGTGCGAATGTCCGTGCGGAGCCCCCTGGCGACGAAGGCTTCGCGAGACGCTCTCCCCTCCGGCGGATACGGCATCATGYGGATGACGGCACGGGCGCAACAGCTCGGTGGCGAGCTCACGGTCGGCTCCCAACACCACTCCTGGGTGCTCGAGGTGCAGTTTCCGCTCGTCTGAAGTCCGGGGCGGGAGGCGCGAAACAGCTCTGCTCGATTTCGTGCTCGTGGTCAACCGAGGGACGAGACTTCGTGTCCTGGCCAGAAGTCCAGCGATCTCTAGACGTTTGTCCATTCCCGCAGCTGGAGCGTCTTGACAGGATCAGTTGCCGCTTCGGCTGTGTGAAGCGGCCGGTGACCCAGCACCTTCACGCCAGGCCACGGGACGGCTCGGGGGCATCGCAGCCTTCATCCCGCGGTCTTCGCGGTCATCGATCGACTGGAGGGCATGCAGGGAGGGGCGTTCAGCTCCTCCCTGCATCCACGCGCTCAGACTTCAGCACTCCCGGCACCGGGTATCGTCGCACCATGACGACGATGCTCACGCCGCCGCTCCGCGCGCGGGTCGTCGGGACGATGCGCCTCATCGCAGGCGCCGTGGTGATCGCGATCCTGCTCCTCACCTTCTTCCAGGGCGGAGCGGTCAACGGGTTCAATCCCTTCAACTACTTCGGCTTCTTCACGAACCTGACGAGTCTGTTCACCGCAGGCATCCTGATCCTCACGGGGGCCCGCGGCATGGCCGGCCGAGTCGCGCCGGGCTGGCTGTACGACGCGCGGGCAGTCGCGACCGCGTGCATGCTGCTGGTCGCCGTGATCTACAACATGCTGGTTCCAGGAACCGGATCCGCTCCGCCCTGGGTGAGCGTCACGCTGCACATCGTCTTCCCCACCCTGCTGGCGCTGGACTGGTTGCTGATCGGCGACCGCCGGCCGATGCAATGGTCCCGCCTGTGGATCCTGGCCCCCTACCCCGTCGTCTGGCTCGTGGTGGTCCTCGTGCGCGGGGCCACGGACGGATGGGTACCCTACGGGTTCCTCCTGCCCGAGCGAGGTGCCGGAACGATCGCCCTGACCGGTCTCGGTCTGCTGGCCGTGCTGGGCGTGGCGGGAGCGCTGGTCTGGTGGGCGAGCCGCCTTCCCGGGCTGGTCCCGGCCGCGGTAAACGCGCGCTGACCACTCCCGCCCCGGCTCGCGCGGTCGGTCCCGACGTGCGAGAGTTGAACGGTGATATATCAGAGCGGACGCGCGACGGCGCTGATCGGAATCGCTGCCGCTGCGGCCCTGCTCTTGAGCGCGTGCACTGCACACCCGCACGAGGAGAGCCCCCGCGCCGCAGTGCCGAACGGCGCCACGGCGCAGAAAGCCGAAGGGGCGGCTACGCAGCCAGCGACCGAGACGCCGCCCCCGCCGCAGGGCGCCGCTGACGCGTTCCGCGCATGGCTCGACGAATCTCGCATCCCTGACGCCGCGGCGTCGTGCGCCGCCCTCTCCCCCGAACTCGCGACGCGGATGATCGCCGAACTCAACGCGCGCGGCCCGATCCGGGTCTCGAGCTGCGACGAGATGATCGCCGTCACGGCAGAGCTCTATCGAGCCCTCGATCAGGATGCATCGGTGGACATCTCCGTGCAGCAGGAGACCGCGACCGACGCGACTCTCTTCGTCACCTATCTCGCGACCGGCAAGTGCGGCACCGTGGTGATGACACGACCCGCTTCCGACTGGATCATCACTGAGCAGTCCCAGGAGTGCGCCGCCTGAGCCGCAGTACTCCGAGCCGCAGCACCCGAACACCCGAGTCAGTCGCGCGCTTCGAAGTGCGCGAGCCACCCCGCCAGCGTCGCCTCCAGCGCCGCACGCTCCGACGCCGGCACCATCGCCAGCAGCCGCTGCTCGTTCCCGACGTGATCGGCGAAGGCGGCATCGATCAGCGCCTTGCCTTCGGCCGTCAGGGCGATGACGCGGCCTCGGGCGTCGCCGGATCCGACCCGACGGGTGACGAGGCCCGCCCCTTCGAGACGGTCGATGCGCTTGGACATCCCGCCACTCGTGATCATCGTCGAGGCGGCGAGGTCTGTGGGGCTGGCCTCGAAAGGCTCCCCTGAACGGCGCAGCGCCGCCATCACGTCGAAGTCGCCCTCGGACAGTCCGTGCGCCTGGTACACCGCAACGAGCTCTTCGGTCAGGGCGAGCGCCAGACGATGCAGGCGCCCGATCGTGCCGATCGGGGTCACGTCGAGATCTGGACGCTCCCGTCGCCACGCCTGCTGGATCCGTGCCACCTGATCATCGAAGTCCGTCACCTCTTCACTATATCTTCCAAGGAAGCTATAGTGTCTTCCATGGAAACTAATCGGAGATGGTTCGCCGTCGCGATGATCGCGCCGATCGCCTGGGGAAGCACTTACTTCGTCACGCGCGAGTGGCTCCCGGACGCGCCCGTCTGGGGTGCGGCTATCCGCGCCCTGCCCGCCGGGCTCGTGCTGCTGGCGCTGGTCCGACGACTCCCCCGAGGCTCGTGGTGGTGGAAGTCCGCCGTCCTCGGAACCCTCAACGTCGGCGCCTTCTTCGTGCTCGTGTATGCCGCGGCGCAGCTGCTGCCGACGAGCATCGCGTCGACCATCATGGCCACCTCCTCCGTCGCGATCGCAGTCGCCGCATGGGCGATCCTGCGCGAGCGTCCGGGGATCCTGCGCCTGCTCGGAGCGTTCG
Source organism: Microbacterium sp. 05N427 (assembly GCF_056397105.1). NCBI lineage: Bacteria > Bacillati > Actinomycetota > Actinomycetes > Micrococcales > Microbacteriaceae > Microbacterium > Microbacterium sp. 05N427. The sequence goes on along the minus strand of NZ_JBFTMT010000010.1, from coordinate 65,734 downwards.
TCGGCATCGGGGGCGTCGCGCTCATGCTGCTCGGCACGGCCACCGCCGTCGACCCGAAGGGCGTGATCGCGTCGGTCGCCGCGATGGCCATGTCATCGATTGGCTTCGTCCTCGCCAAGCGCTGGAACAGCGAGGTCGGGATCCTGCCCTCCACCGCCTGGCAGCTCGTGTTCGGCGGCGTCGCGCTCATCCCGTTCGCCATCATCGTCGAGGGTCCGCCACCCGTGGTCGACGGCGCGGGCCTGGCGGCCTACGGCTACCTCACTCTGGTCGCGACCGCTGTCGCCAACGTCGCATGGTTCGCCGCGCTGAAGCATCTGCCCGCCGGCACGGTCGGTCTCGTCGGCCTGCTCAACCCGGTCACCGGCGTGCTTCTCGGCGTGCTCGTCGCGGGCGAGGTTCTCGAAGGACGACAGCTCGCGGGCCTGGCTCTGGCCCTCCTCGGGATCGCCGCACCTCTCGTCCTCGATGGACTCGTGGCACGGCGTCGGCAGGCACGCACCGCGGCGCTCGGTCAGCTCGCGAGCACCGGAGACGGATCCGTCGACGATGCCCCTGAGCCGGATCCGTCCAGTCCCAGCAACCGTCGCGGAGTGTTCCACAGGACGTCTGCGAGCCACCGATCCCCCAGCCCCCAGCCGTCGAGCACCTCTAGCTGATGCGCGTAGGGGTACGGGATCGAGGGGAAATCGGTGCCGAGCACCACCTTCGACCCGAGACCAGCGAGCGTCTCGGCGTAGCCGGGCGGCAGCGGCGCGATCCGCTCCATGTATGACGTGCCCACCATCGTCGTGTCGAGGTACACGTTCGGATGCTGCGCAGCCAGCTCGGCGAAACCGAGGTAGTCGGGAAGCCCCGCATGCGCGATGACGAGCACGAGCGACGGATGCCGCTCGACGAGCGCGCGCACCGGCTCGAGGCCCGTGTACCGGCCCGCGTGCGGACCGTTGCCGCAGTGGATCACGACCGGCGCCCCTGCCGTCGCGACCCGCTCCCACGCCTCGGTGAGGAGCGGATCCATCGGCGAGAATTCGCCCACCTGCACGTGGATCTTGAACACCTGCGCGCCGCGCTGCAAGGCGCGTTCCGTGACCGAGCCGGCATCCGGCTCCGGGAAGAACGTCGCCGACGGGATCGCGTCGGGATGCGCCGCCGCGAACTCCACGGCGTAGTCGTTGAGCCACTGCGCCATCCCTGGGCGGTGCGCGTAGCTCAGCGTCGTGAACCGGCTCACCCCGATGGTGCGCAGCTGCGCGACGCGCTCGTCGTCCGTGCCGCGATAGCGGATCGGCCAGGCCGGCACACCGCGCTCGACCACGCGATCGAAGAAGCCCCACACCTTCTGCTGCACCCGGTCCGGCATGAAGTGCACGTGCAGATCCACGATCCCCGGCATGCCCCGCTCCCGCAGCCAGGCGGGGACGGCGGCGTCGGAGAGCGGCTCAGCGGAGGCGGACATCACGGTCAGCCTATGCCGCCGGCGCGCACGTGTGCTGCGCGATCTACCGCCTGCGCACCGGCGCAGCCGCCGGCGTGAACAGCTCCTCGATGCGCTTGCCGAACAGCTCGGCGATGCGGAACGCCAAAGGCAGGGACGGATCGTACCGCCCTGTCTCGAGGGCGACGACGGTCTGGCGCGACACGTCCAGCCGCTCCGCGAGCGCCGCCTGGGTCCAGCCCCGCTCTTCGCGTTCGGTGCGGATACCGTTCTGCATCAGGCGTGGGGCGCGCCGGTGAAGAGGTTGGTGATCTGCCACGACAAGACGCCGGCTATGCAGATCAGCCACCCTCCGTTCGGCACCGCGAGATCGGCTGAGCTGAGCACGGCGAACACCACCGAAACCAGCATGGCCACGACGAATCCGACGGCGAGGCCCGGGAAGAACAGCTTCACCTGGTACTCGTCCATCTGGCGCACACGCAGCACGGTCGCAGCGACCATCCACACGAACGGGATCAACGGCAGCACCACGAGCACCCAGCGCCACGGCGTGGGCTGATGCCCCCACGCGGAGAGGGCGAAGAAGGTCAGGACGAAGAGCCCGGACCCGATCCACATGCGGATCTGGAATGCTCGGCGTCGCCGGAGCTCGGAGGGCGATTCCCCCTCCATGTCAAGGTCGCTTGTCATGGAGAGAGGCTACGTCGGCATATTCGGCATGTCAAGGAGACTTGTCACCATCGTGGGCCGACGGGACCGCTTCGGGCTCCATCATGTGCATTCCTGCACACTCCGTCCACCGCATATGGGCATTGTCGCAGCGCCGTGGTCGGCTCAGGCTGGAGAATCGACAGACGTCTCCGAGCGTGCAAAGGAGCACACACATGGCGTACGAGACAGCATCCCCCTCCGGCCTGCGTCGGGTCGTGGCCGCCTCCATGGCGGGCACGGTCGTCGAGTGGTACGAGTTCTTCCTCTACGCGTCGGCGTCGACGCTCGTGCTGGGCACCGTCTTCTTCCCGCCGTCCGACGATCCCTTCAGCGGCATCATCGCGGCCTTCGTCACGTATGCGATCGGCTTCATCGCCCGACCGCTCGGCGGGATCGTGTTCGGGCACCTCGGCGACAGGTACGGACGCAAGAAGCTCCTGCAGGCCAGCATCCTGATCATCGGCGCAGCCACCTTCCTCATCGGCTGCCTGCCCGGCTTCGCACAGGTCGGCTATCTGGCGCCGGCCCTGCTCGTACTGCTGCGCTTCGCGCAGGGATTCGCGATCGGCGGCGAGTGGGGCGGGGCCGTGCTCCTCGTGGCCGAGCACAGCCCTCGAGAGCAGCGCGGCTTCTGGGCCAGCTGGCCGCAGGCGGCGGTGCCGGTCGGCAACCTGCTCGCCACGCTCGTCCTCTTCGCGCTCTCCTCGACCCTGCCGCAGGACGCCTTCCTCAGCTGGGGCTGGCGGATCGCGTTCTGGCTGTCCGCTGTGATCGTGCTCATCGGCTGGTACATCCGCACCAAGGTGACCGAGGCGCCGATCTTCCTGGAGATGAAGAAGGCGCAGGAGCAGGAGGCGTCCACGAGCTTCGGCCCCCTCGAGGTCGTGCGCCGCTACCCGCGCGGCGTGCTCGTCGCGATGGGGCTGCGCGTCGCCGAGAACATCCTCTACTACGTGGTCGTCACGTTCTCGATCGTGTACCTCACCCAGACCGTCAAGGAGGCGACGTCGGCGACGCTCCTCATCCTGGCCGGTGCCCACGTCGTGCACTTCGTCGTCATCCCGCTGTTCGGCCGGCTGTCCGACCTGTGGGGTCGCAAGCCCGTGTACGCGGCCGGCGCTGTGCTCGGCGCCACCTGGGGCTTCTTCGCGTTCCCGATGATGAACACCGGCAACCCCGTCATCATCTGGGCGGCCATCGCCCTCGGGCTCGTCTTCCATGCCGCGATGTACGCGGGGCAGCCCGCGATCATGGCGGAGATGTTCCCGACCCGGATGCGGTACTCCGGCGTCAGTCTCGGCTACCAGGTCACGTCGATCTTCGCCGGCTCACTGGCCCCGATCATCGCCACCAGCCTGCTGGCGCAGTCTGGATCGAGCGTCCCCGTCGCGATCTACGTGGCGATCGCCTGCGCGATCACGCTCATCGCCGTGGCCGCCGCGCGCGAGACGAAAGGCACGGATCTGCGGGCGCTCGACGCGGACGATCGCACACGGCTGGCGGAGCGGACCGGATCCGCGAACCCCGTTCCCACGCGGCGCTGACCTGCGGGCTTCGCGCGGCGGCGCTTCTTCGGAGCGCCGCCGCTCGGCGTTCCGGCACCGGGCGGGCTACCGCGGGGCGAGGTCACCCCGCGGACCCACCGGCACCAAGCGACCGGCGAGGAACGGGCGATAGGACGCGGAGTGATCGTGCCCGCAGGCGCAGCGTTCCACGTCGCCGTGCAGCAGTTCCCGCGGTGTCTGGCCGGTCAGCCGCAGACACTCGCGACCGAGGTGCGCCTGATCCGCATAGCCGGCATCCACGGCGAGGCCCGCGATCCCGTCGCCGTCGCGACGGCCACTCGGGGCGGCTCCGGCCTGGGCGAGGGCGAGGAAGCCCTGGAACCGGAGAGTACGTTGCAGCACTTTGGGGCTGAGGCCGACGGCGCGCAGGGAACGTCGACGCAGCTGGCTCTCGGACAGCCCCACCCGCGCTGCCACCTCGCCGACGTCGACCGGGCGCCACGGCATGAGCGCCTCGACCGCGGCGCGGAGCAGCGGATCCGCCGGCCGACCCACCCGGAATCGCTGCAGCAGGAACGCCTCGAGCACGGGGATCGCGCGCTCGACCGCACCGGCGGTGGCGAGCTCGTCGAGGAGGCGCTCGGCCAGGGCACCCCACAGCTCGACGAGCGGAACGCTCCGGTCGACGAGATCCTCGAGCGGGACCGGCAGTGGCGGTGCGCCGCCCGGCCGGAATCGCACCCCGAGGATCGTCGTGCGCGGCGGGATGGCCTCGAGCCGGTACTCGGTGAGCGGACCCCTCAACCATGCGCCGCGGCCTGGCACCACGTGGAGCTCCACTCCGCCCGTCGGCAGGTGACGGTGAAGGTTAGGCCCCTCGCCCGTCCGCTGCACCCAGATCGTGCGCACCGCGCCGGCCAGCGCCGCGGTCGGCGCCTGCTCGCGGTACGTGTCGGCCATGCTCGCTCAGCCTGCTTTGGGGAACGCTGCCCGCGTCTGCCGACGATTCAGCAGCACGGCGATCGCAACGATGAGGATCCCGATCAGCCCCTGCTCCGCCTTCATCCAGAGGGGGTATCCCGAGTCCGGCGACACGATGATCAGGCCGATGCCGATCGGAGCGATGATCGAGATCCATCGCATCCGCGTGAAAGCTCGGCGACTGCCGCGCGAGGCCGCCGCGGTCACGGCGACGAACACGAGGCTCGCCGCGGCGACGACGGATCCGCGGAGCCACACCACCCAGTTCACGTCCGCCGGGTCGATGACAGAGAGAAGCGCGGCGACGGCCAGCGCGATCAGCGACACCGCGGCGCACAGCCACCAGAGCCGGCGCACCGTGTCCAAGGTGGGACGGACCGCCGCAAGACGGTCGGCGGTCAGGGACGAGGTCATGGTCTGACGCCTCCTTCCGGGCGCGTGGCCCGGTGATAGAGGGCGACGATCTCGTCGATCGCCGCCGCGGTGGCCGCCTCTTCCGACGGCATGGTCATGGCGAATGCGTCGATGGTCGCGCGGATGGAGCGCGCCATCACCAGGGGGTCGAAGGCCCGGAACTCGCCGGCACGCTGCCCCTGAGACAAGAGCACCGAGAGCAGCAGCGCCGAGGTGTCCTCGCGCAGATCGTTGTCCACCCGCGGTGCGTTACGGATGATCTCGATCACGGCTCGCGCGGCGAGCCGGTTGTCGGCCAGGAAACGCAGATTGGTGCGGACATACGCCGCGAGCTTTCCCGCCCAGGTGGGCTCGGCCTCCATGGCCGGGACCATGACGGCGGCGGCCTGCTGCACGACGTGCTCGACCAGCGCCGACATGAGCGCCGCCTTGTCGGCGAAGTGGTACGAGATCATCCGGGTGCTGCTGAGCTCCGCGACCTCCCGGATCCGGGCGAAGGACGCGCTCGCGAAGCCCTGCTCCGCGAGCACCCGCACCGTCGCGTCGATGATCTCGGCGCGGCGCTCCTGCGTGGTGCGATAGCTGCGGGTCGGTGTCATGTCTAGATATTTACTTACTCAAGTAACTTTGTCAACCGGGCGTGTGATCCGGATCCGGGCGCCACGACGTTCAGGTCGCGATTCCGGCTCCAAGATTCGACGTACAGAGCAGTTCTTGCGACCTGCGTGGCCGGAGTGCAACCTGAACGGCTCAGCGCGAGTTCGTGCGGCGCCAGCCGACGTAGTGCGACACGGCGCCGGGCAGATCGAATGCCGGCTCGAAGCCGGTCTCCGTGCGCAGCCGGGTGATGTCCAAGTACGGCGCATCGCCCGCCTCTCCCTCCCCCGAGGCGGGCTCGACCACGGATCCGGGCAGCGCGGCGTTCAGCGCCTCGGCCAGCGCGCCGACGGTGAACGGAACCCCGCTCGACACGTTGTAGGCGGTGTGCGCGAGTGAGGGCACGGTCATGAGCAGGGCGATCGCCCGGCCCGTGTCCGGCGCATAGCCGAAGTCGCCGCCACCTGCGGGCAGAGCACGAGGGCGCTCCCCGCGCAGCGCCGCGCTCACGGTCGCCGGGATCGGGTTGAACGGCGACTCCGGGTCCATCAGCGGCCCCCAGGTGCTGCCGATCCGCAGCAGCACCGGCTGCACGCCCGTGCCCGCGAGGGAGAACATCGTCAGCGGCTCGACCGCCTTCTTGAAGGCGGCGATCGGGTGCGGGGGAACGGAGAGCGGCAGGGCGAGATCCTCGGTCCACGGCCGCTCGTCCCGTCCCTCGTAAGAACTGATGCTGCCTGCCACGGCGAACCGGCTGACCTTCCACAGCCGCGCGGCCTCGAGCGCCGTGAGCAGCGCGGCCGTGTCCCTTCGGAAGTACGGAATCGGATCCGGCTCGGGGATGCTGCCGGCGAGATGCACGATGCCGCCGATGTCGTGCCGCTCGCCGATGGCGAGGAACGCCGCCCGGTCGGCGACGTCCACGGTCTCGACGGCGACCCGGCCGGCGAGGAACGACGGCGCCTGCGTGCGCCGGTGCGCGGTCACCACCACCTCCTCGCCGAGCTCGGCCAGTGCCGAGGCGGTGTGCGCTCCGATCATGCCGAGTCCGCCGGTGACCAGGATCATCGCGCATCCCCCTGCTTTGCGGCCCGTGCGGCGTGATCGACGAGGTAGTGCAGATGCGTGACGTCGGGCGCGGATACGACCTCGTGGATCCGCAGCGCGATGTGCTGCGGGAGCTCGTGGAAGAAGCGCCGCCCGGCGCCGAGCAGCACGGGCACCTGATGAAGGATGAGCTCGTCGACGAGCCCGGCCTTGAGGGCCTCGGTGACGAGGACGCCGCCCATGAGCCCCACATCCTTGCCGTCGGCGAGGCGCTTGGCCGTGTCGACCGCATCGGCGAGGCCCGTGCTGACGATGGTCTGGCGCTCGTTCGCTGCGGGGAACGCGGTGTGCGACAGGACCACGAGCGGCGCGGTCGGGTGCGGCGCTCCACCGGCGAAGTCGTCGGAGTCGGAGTAGGTGGTGTGCCCCGCCAGGCTCGCCCCGACGCGCGATGCGAGCGCGTCGAAGACCTTCGCGCTGGGCGCGGACAGCTGGAAGCCGGCGAAGACCGCGCTCGCCACGTCACCGCTCCCGTACCAGTCGAACAGCACGCCGCCGTCGCCGAGCCCGCGTCCGGCACGCGGATCCCTGCCCGTGATGAAGCCGTCGACGGAGACGGACAGACCGCAGATGACCTTGCTCATGATCGAACCTCCTGTTCGTGGGTGATCCCGACGGTACGGAAGGGCACGGGCCCGGCGATTGAACAGAACGCGCATCGGCCGGCACGCCGGCGACGCTCAGCCGTGCCGCGCTCACTCCCGACGCGGGACTCCCGCTAGTCTCATCCTGGGATATCGGTCTGGGGACTCGACGAAGGAACACAGATGAGAGTCGCCTCGAAGCGAACCCCCACGGCCGATCGGCTCCGGACGTCCGCCGCCCCGCGTGTCGGCCTGCCCGCCCTGGCCCTGATCGCGTGCGCGACGCTCATCGTCCCATCCGCGGCGAGCGCCGACGATGCCGCCCCTCTACTGTTCGCGACGAACGCGCCGGCGCACGACAACACGATCCGTCCGCTCATGCCGATCAGCGACCTCGCGATCGTCGGCGGCCAGCTGTACACGGGGTACGGCGACTACGGCCTGAACACGGGGCCGACCGAGATCATGTCCTACGACCTCGCCACCGGCGCGGCGACGGATCGCTTCACCCTCAACGGGGAGGCCGTGGATCACTTCCGCACCTTCGACGGCGATCTCTACGCCCCCGACATCGATCCGAAGCTCGCGTGGGATGCGAACGTCGGCTACGCCACCGGCTCCGGCGGAGCCTGGCACTACGTGTTCGGGACGCCGTTCGAGCACGTGTTCGACGTCGCCAAGATCGGCAGCACCCTCTTCCTCGCCGGCCAGATGCTCAATCCGGACAAGGCGAAGTACGGTCCCGCGAACGAGCTCGCCGTGATCAAGAAGTCCACGGACGGCGGAGCGACCTGGACGATCGAGAAGGCGCGCGACTCGGGCAGCGCGGCCATCGGCTACGACCGCTACTACCAGCTGACGGTCGCCGGCGACACGCTCTACGCCCAGGCGACACTCGACAGCGGCGTGGTCCAGCCGGTCGATGTGTGGAGGGCGGGCAGCTGGACCACGTTCGCGCAAGGCGGCGGGGTCACCTTCACCGGGAGGGACGTCCCCGGCGTGCTCGGCGGGACCCGCTTCGACGGCGCGAGGACGATCGTGTTCAACGGCAGCCTCGTGCAGGGCGGCTCCCGGTTCGCGCTCAGCGGCTCGGGCTACGGCGTCTGGGTGCAGGCGCAGAGTGCGCGGCCGTCGGGGAAGTACGCGCCGACCTACGTCCCCATGCCGGGCCAGGTCGTCGATCTCACTCAGGACGGCGGCGTCCTGTATGCGCTGAGCCAGAACTCGTCCGGCACCACGTCGTTCATCTCCTCGTCGACCGACGGGGTGACGTGGCAGACCAGGGCGAACTTCCAGAACCCGCTCGGCGAGCCTTTCGCGCACGGGACGACGACGATCCAGAACCCGGTGAGCTCGTTCTCCCTCGCCGTGAACGGATCCGATGCGTATGTCGGCACATCCGAGTCCACGGTCTACCGCGTGGCTCTGGGCGGATCCGCCGCGCCGTCGACTCCCGCGCCGACGACCCCGCCGCCGCCAGGCAAGAAGAACAAGTAGTGCGCACAGACGGCGACGCGACACCATCGCGGGGCGACGCCGGCAGAATCGCTCCGCCGAGTGTGCGCATCGGGCCCCGTCCAACGGGAGGATCCGATCGATCCCGTCAGGACTTTCCCGGGTCTCGCGCCGGACCACCCTGTGGATAACTTTCGAAGCTATCTCCGAAATTCGGTAAACTTGGGGGCATGAGCAGCACACTCGATCCACTCCTGGAGGCGACCCGCGTCCTCCAGGACGCGTGGGGTGCCGCTCGGACTTCTGCGGACCTGAGCCGCGCGCAGATGCTGGCCGTCAACGAAGCCCTCGGTCTGGTGAAGCGGGTCTCCGAGGGCCTGCACTCCGAGGTCGGCAGCAGGATCTCCTACGAGTCCCGCGCCGAGCTCGGCCCGCAATCGCTCGCCAAGCAGCAGGGCTTCCGCAATGCGGCGCAGCTCATCGCTACCACGACCGGTGCTTCCACGGGAGAGGCCGCACGACTCGTGAAGGTCGGAGAGGCGATCGCTCCGCGGACGAACCTCCTCGGGGAGGCGCGCCCCTCGCGGTTCCCGCTGGTGCAGGCCGCGGTGCACGACGGGCGGCTGAGCGCGGCCTCGGCCGGTGCGATCATCACGTTCCTGGAGAAGATCCGTCTCGCGATCGGCGCGACGCGGGTGGCGGACGCCGAGCGGACCCTCATCGAGCGGGCGCCCGGGCTTTCCCACGACGGCGTCCGCACCATGATCACGCGCCTGGAGGCGCAGCTCGATCCCGACGGCGTCGCCCCTCGTGAAGACGAGTTGCGCGCCAGGGCCTCGCTGTCGATGTTCGAGCGCGACGGGATGCTCCACATCAACGCGACTCTCGACCCCGCGCGGGGCGCCCCGGTCAAGGCCGCGATCCAGGGCTTCGTCTCGGCCGAGTTCGCCGCCAAGCGGGACAGGCGCGACCCATCCGCTCCCGAGGCGGACCGGCGCTCCGTGACCGCCATCCAGGCCGACGCGCTCGTGCACCTCGCCGAGCACACGCTGACCTGCGAGAGCACCGCGTCCCTCAACGGCGCGAGCGTCGTCGTGCGCATCGGGCTCGACGACCTCAGGAACGGCACCGGTCACGGCCTCATCGACGGCATCGAGCAGCCGGTCAGTGCTACGACAGTACGGAGGATGGCCGCGGGCGGTGGCGTCATCCCGTGGGTGTGCGGCGGGAAGGGCGAGGTCCTCGACTGGGGACGGAAGCAGCGCTTCTTCACCTCGGCGCAACGACTCGCGCTCGCCGAACGCGACGGCGGATGCGCGTTCTGCGGATTGCCGCCCGGGATGACGAAAGCCCACCACATCGAGTGGTGGGCCCGAGATCATGGCGGCACCGATCTGGACAACGGGGTGCTGCTCTGCGAGACCTGTCATCACCTCATCCACGACAACGGGTGGGACATCCGCATCGACGGCATCGGAGTGAGGGCGAAGGTCTGGTTCCTGCCGCCTCCGTCGACGGATCCGCTCCGCACGCCCCGGCTCGGCGGAAGAGCCCGCACCGAAGTGCTCGTCTGACGCACGACCGGCACGAGGATGGCGGGCGCCCGTGGGGAGCGCCCGCCATCCTCGTGCGTGCAGGGATCGGCCCTTCGTCTCGCTGCGCTCGCTCAGGCACCGACCCATCGTCTGCGCTCGCTCAGGGACCGACCCGTCGTCCGCGCTCGCTCAGGGAGCGGATCCGGATCAGCCGTCGGATCCGGCCGGGGTCGTCGTCACCTTGGTGCCGGCGTCCTTGTTGGCCTTCTGCGCGTAGTCGTTCGTGAAGGTCTTGGAAAGGTCGACCTTCGAGGTGTCCAGGCCCAGCTGCTTCTCCATGTCGAGCACGGTCTTGGGCCCGCCGGCGGGCATGATGCCGTCGGGCAGGAACTGGCCCTTGTCCGTGGTGAGACCGGCGATGTACTGGTCCTTCGTGATCGTGGAGTTGTTCACGTACTCGGCAGGCAGCTTGTTCGCGATGTCGGCGGCGGAGTGCTCGTCGATCCAGTGCATGGTCGCGACCAGCGCGTTCACGACGCGCTGCGTGGCGTCCTTGTGCTTACTGACGTACGAGGCGTTGCCGATCAGGCCGGCCGCCGGCCATGCCCCGCCGAGCGCCTTCTGCGCGCCCTCGGTGGTGGCGAGGTCGACGACGGTGTCAGCGACCTTCTGCGAGGTGAGCGCGGTCACGGTCGGCTGCGTCGTCATGGCGCAGTCCGCGGAGCCCTGCTTGAGCGCGGCGATCGCGGTCGCGCCGGCGTGCACGGCGACGGTCTGGTAGTCGCTCGTGGACAGCCCGCCCTTGTGCGCGATGAACTGGGTGAGCTTGTCGGTGCCGGAACCCAGGTCGGTGACGCCCATGTTCTTGCCCTTGATGTCGGACGGGCTCTTCACGCCGCTCTTATCGGTGCACATCAGGCGCTCACCGGGGGCGCCGGACAGCTGCACGACATCGATGACCTCCTTGCCCTTGGGCTGCAGCTCGATCGTGTGGTTGTACCAGGCGCCGGCGAAGTCGACCTGGCCGGAGATCATCGCGTCCTCGGCGCCGACGCCGCCGTTCTGCTCCGTGGAGAGCTCGACGTTCACGCCGAACTTCTTGTAGAAGCCGAGCTGATCGGCGAGCTTGTACGGCAGGTAGATCTGCTTGTCGATGCCGCCGACCATGATCTTCACAGTCTCTGGGGTGGAGCCGCTCGCTCCGGCGGTGCTGGATCCGGAGGATCCGGATGCTCCGGAGCTGCAGGCTGCGAGGCCGAGCATCAGTGCTCCGGCCGTCGCGACGGCGACGATGCCGCGCTTGTTCATGTGGGTTTCCTTTCGTTGCGCCGATCGGGTCGGCGTTCCTGGTGAGGAGGGATTTCGAGGGAGGGAGAGCTCAGATCGACGACGCCTCTGACCGCGTCGGCGGGCGCCAGCGCAGCACCTGCTTCTCGAGCATCGAGATGAGGTATTCCGCGACGAGGGTGAACACGGCGATGATGACCATGCACGCGAACACCGTGTTCGGGTCGAAGGATCCCTGCGCCTGGCTGATGATGAGGCCGATGCCGCGCTGCGCACCGAGCACCTCGGCGACCAGCGCGCCGATGATGGCGAAGCCGAACGCCGTGTGCAGGCTCGCGATGATCCACGTCATCGCGGACGGGATCGTGACGTGACGGGCGACCTGCAGGGGCGATGCGCCCAGCACCCGCACGTTCGAGACGAGGTTCGGATCCACCTCCCGCACGCCCTGGAAGGCGTTGAAGAAGACGGCGAAGAACACCAGCACCGCGGCGAGGAGCACCTTGGCCGGCATCCCGAGACCGAACGCGACGATGAAGATCGAGCCGAGCACGATGCGCGGGATCGCGTTGATGATCTTGATATACGGACCGCACACCTCTGCGAGATACCGGTTGCTGCCGAGCAGGATGCCGACGACCATGCCCGCGAGCGTGCCGACCGCGAAGCCGAGCAGCGCTTCCTGCACCGTGACCCAGAGGTTCTCCCAGATGGATCCGAAGGCCGTGCCCACGGTGAACAGGTGCACGAGGCTGTCCCACACCGCGGTGGGCTGGCCGAAGAAGAACTTGTCCACCCAGCCCATGGCGGTGAACAGCTGCCAGCCGCCGAAGACGACCACGGCGACGCCGATGCGGCCGACCCACACCCAGACGGTGTGACGGCGGCGGGCGCGGCGGCCGGCTGCCTGAAGCTCAGCCTCGCTCTGCTCCGGCCCGTTCAGCGTGCTCACGTAAGGGCGTCCCGTGGCGTCCGCGGCCGACAGGCGGACGGTCGCGGCGGTCATGCTGCCACCGCCGCGGTCTGCGCGTAGGCCCGGTCGACCTCTTCGCGCAACGATTCCCAGATCTGACCCTGCAGCTCGAGGAAGCGCCCCTCGTGCCGGATCTGCTGCACGTCGCCGCGCGGACGGGGCAGGTCGATCTCGAACACGTCCTTCACGGTTCCGGGGCTCGAGGTCATGATGACCACCCGGTCGGCGAGGGCGACCGCCTCGTCGAGATCGTGCGTGATGAAGAGCACGGAGGGCCGCAGCTCCTCCCAGAGGTGCAGCAGCTCGGTCTGCATGATCGCCTTGGTCTGCACGTCGAGAGCGCCGAAGGGCTCGTCCATGAGCAGGATCCGCGGCCGGTTGATGAGCGCTGCCGCCATCGCGACGCGCTTGCGCATGCCGCCGGAGAGCTGGTGCGGGTACCGGTCCTCGAAGCCGGCAAGGCCCACACGGCGCAGCCAGTCCAGCGCCAGCACCGTGGCCTGCTTCTTCGGCGTGCCGGTGAGGACGGGGCCGACCATGACGTTGCTCAGCACGGTCTTCCAGGGGAACAACGAGTCCGCCTGGAACATGTAGCTGACGCCCTGCGTGATGCCGTCGACGATGCGTCCTCCGACGCTCACGGATCCGGCGCTCGGGCGCTCCAGCCCCGAGACCTGCGCGAGCGTGGTCGACTTGCCGCAGCCCGTCGGTCCGACGATCGCGCAGAACTGTCCCGGCTCGACGCTCAGCGTCACGTCGCGGATCGCGGTGAAGGTCTGCCCCTTCGGCGTCAGGAAGCGCTTCGTCAGCCCGACGATGTCGATGCGGGCGGCTTCGCCCGTCGTGTCGGCGACGGATCCTGCCGTCACTCGTGAGTCACCCATGTCGAGACCTCTCTGTCCTGCGGTGGTGTGGGATCGATGTTCCCGGTCGGCGGGATCGCTGTCTCGCTTGCGCGCATTGCCCGTCGTTGTGGGCGTTCCCGCACCTTTTGGGCGTTCTGCGCAGGGCCGCCGCACGGCTCGCAGTGAGAGAATCCGGTGTGATGCGACGACGGATCCGAAGACTGTCGTGCCTGATCCTGCTGGCTCAGGTCGCGATCCTCAGCGCCTCCCTGCTGATCGGGTTCGTGCTGTTCGCGGTCACCGCGCGCGCCAACCTCACCAGCGACTACCAGGACCGGGCGGCCGACATCGCGCAGACCTTCGCCGAGATGCCGGCCGTGCAGAGCTGCCTCTCCTCAGGCGGGTCCGCCTGCGACGGCGACGTGCAGCAGCTCGCCTCGGCGACCGAGAAGCGCACCGGCGCCGCCTACGTCGTGGTCATCGACATGAACCGGGTGCGGCATTCGCATCCGAACCCCGCCCTGATCGGGAAGAAGGTCTCGGAGGACGTCGTCGCACGCGACGGCAGGGTGCATCGGGCCACCGACACCGGATCGACCGGCACGACCGCGAACGCCCGCGTGCCGGTGTTCGAGGGCACCTCGGACACGGTCATCGGCGAGGTGTCGGTCGGAATCAGGGAGTCGAGCGTCGCCGCCGAGCTGCTCGGCCAGCTGCCCATCTACGCGACCTGGATCGTGCTGGCGTTCGCGATCGGCACCGCGGTCTCCTTCGGGCTGGCGGCCGTGCTCAAGCGCCGCACGTTCGGGCTCGAGCTCGACGAGATCGCCCGCCTCCTGCAGGAGCGCGAGGCGACCCTGCACGGGATCCGCGAGGGCGTCATCGCGATCGACCCCGCAGGCCGGATCACGGTCGTGAACGACGAGGCCCAGCGACTGCTGAACCTGCCGGAGGGCGCCCGCGGACGGCGCCTCGACGACGTGCTCGTCGCGAGCCCGATCCGCGACGCCCTCACCGGAACGACCGAGGTGAAGGACGCGATCGCCGTGACCGACGGGGGCGTGCTCGTGCTCAACCGCATGCCGGTCACGCTCGCCGGGCGACCGCACGGTGCGGTGCTCACCCTGCAGGACCGCACGGAGGTGACCGGGCTCACCCAGGAGCTCGACGGCGAGCGCAGCTTCGCCGAATCGATCCGCGCCCAGCAGCACGAGTTCTCCAACCGGATGCACGCGGTCGCGGGGCTGCTCGAACTGGGCCGCACGGACGAGGCGCTGCAGTATCTGAACGAGATCCGCGGCACCTCGGCCGACCTCGACCGCACCCTGCGCACGCACGTGGGGGCGCCCATGATCGTCGGCCTACTGCTCGGCAAGGCCGCGGAGGCGAACGAGCGCGGCATCGACCTCGTGATCGCACCGGAGACGGACCTCGGATCCGCGCCCGACCGATTGCAGGCACTCGTCACGATCCTCGGCAACCTCATCGACAACGCTTTCGACGCGCTGTCCGACTCCCCCGCCCTGCGCCGGGTGACCGTCGCGATCGTCGAGGCCCCGGAATCCGTGACGGTGCGCGTCGCCGACAACGGACCCGGCGTGCCCGACGACTCGGTGCCGCGCATCTTCGAGAGCGGCTACACGACCAAGCGCGGGTCGCGATTCCTGAGCGCGCGCAGCGGGACGAAGGGCGCCCGGCACAGCGGGCTCGGACTGTCGCTCGTGCACACGACCGCGAGCAGGCTCGGCGGCACGGTCACCGTCGCGAGCGATGGCGGGGCCGCGTTCACCGTGGTGATCCCGCGCTCCGGCGGCGCCGCGGCTGCTTCAGCCCCTGTGCTCGTCGAAGGGTCCGGTGGCGCCACGGCCAGTCCGGTCCCTGAGTTCGTCGAAGGGTCCGACCCCGCGCGCATCGCCCCGAGGCAGGGAGGCTCCCGATGACCGATCCGGACTTCAAGGTGCTCGTCGTCGACGACGACTTCCGTGTGGCGAGCGTGCATGTCGGCTTCGTCGAGGCCGTGCCCGGCTTCCGCGTGGTCGGTCAGGCCGGATCCGCCGCCGAGGCGCTGCGGCAGGCCAGGGACCTGCGGCCGGATCTGGTGCTCATGGATGTGTACCTGCCCGACGGCGATGGGCTCGAAGTGGTGCGCCAGCTGCTCGCGGATCCGGATCCTTCGTCGGGCTCCGGCGCGGCCCCCGCGGTGATCGTGATCTCGGCCGCGAACGACCTGGCCACGGTGCGCCGGGCGGTGCAGCTCGGCGCGCTGCACTACCTGGTGAAGCCGTTCGGCTTCGCGGAGCTCGCCGAGCGGCTCACGGCGTACCGGCACGCGCAGGAGCGGATCGCCGCGCTCGGCGACGCGGCCACGCAGGACGACGTGAACCGCCTGTTCGATCTGCTCCGCCCGACCTCGGCTCCCCCGACCGAGGCGGGGCGCCGGCTCGCGCCGACCCTGCAGGCCGTGCTCGACGCCGTGACGGCCCAGCGCGCGGATGTGTCGGCGCAGGAGATCGCATCGACCATCGGGATCAGCCGCACCACCGCGCAGCGCGCGCTCACCCAGCTGGAGCAGTCAGGCCTGGTCCGCCTCGAACTGCGCTACGGCAGCACCGGACGCCCCGAGCACCGCTACGCGGCCCGGCGGCGCTGAGCCGGCTGGCCTTGGAGCGCCCTTCGTCTCGCTTCGCTCGCTCAGGGACCGGGCCCGCTTCGCTCGTTCAGGGACCGGAGCTGGCCGGTCCCTGAGCGAGGAGCGCAGCGACGAGACGAAGGGCGCCCCGCCCCCAGCGGCTACTGCACCCAGGCGGCGCGGGCGCTGCCCCAGCCGGTCTCGGTGTCCCAGCCCGTTGCGACGGACTGCGTCGTCGTGGCGCCGTTGAACGTGCGCACCGAGTAGGCATAGCCGCCCGAGGCGTCGAGGCCGTTCGCGAAGTCGACGCGGATCGCGCCCTTGTCGATACCCGCGCCCGTCACGTCGTGGAAGCCCTGGCCGTGGGTGCCGTAGATCGTCGGGTTCAGCAGGCCGAAGCCACCGCCGTTCGCCTGGATCTTCAGCGCCGTGATGCCGGCGAACAGCGGAGACGCGAGGCTCGTGCCGCCGATGCGGTACGTGTCGTACGCGGCTGTGCCGGTGAACGTCTGGGTCTGGCCCACGAGCATGCCCGTGGTGGGATCCCCGTCCATCGAGACATCCGGAACCGCGCGGCCGCCGTTGGGGCTGACGATCCCCGCATCCTTCTGGTACTGCGGTTCGGCGATGTTCGACGAGTAGCCGCCGCCTCCGCCGTACAGGAATGCGTCGCTCTGGGTCCACGCGCCGTTCTTGAGCACGTACTTGGACGTCTGCCACCCGGTCTCGCCCGTGAGGCCCTGATCGGTGATCGCGGTCGAGGTGCCGCCGACGGCCGTGACGTACGGGTCGGACGCGGGGTAGTCGGTCTGCGCCGTGCCGAGGCGAGCCGCCTCATCGCCGTCGTCGCCGCTGGAGAAGACGTAGCTGATGCCCTGAGCGGCGCCCTGCAGGAACGCCGTCTGGTACGCGAGCAGCAGCGACGGCTTCACGACGTCGCCCGCCCCGCCCCAGGAGTTCGTGACGATGTTCGCGACGTTCTCGTCGTTGATGCGCGTGAACGTGTCGAGCAGGTCCGGATCCATGCAGCTCTTGCCCGCGTAATAGCGGATGTTCGCACCGGGGGCCATGGCGTGCACGGCCTCCACGTCCAGCGTCTCCTCGCCGTACCACCCGGCCATGCCGCACTGGTGGTTCGACTTATTGCTGTTGACGTTGGTGTACGCGTTCGGCACGTTCTGCGAGAACTGCCCCGCGGCGAACGGCTTGTCGCCCGTATCGGTCGCGTACCTGTTCGCGTCGGCCTCGACGGTCGGCGAGGCGTAGGCGTCGGTGATCGCGACCGTCACGCCGGTGCCGTCCAACCCGCCGGTGAGCCCGGCCTCGTAAGCGTTCCGCAGCTGCGGCCCGGTGTACCCGCAGGGCGAGTACGGAAGCGCCGTGCCGTCGAACGCCGGGAGCGTCGTGCCGTCGGGCGTCGCGAGGTTCGCCGGCGTCGCGGATCCGTAGGTCTTGCCGCAGATCGGCGAGTTGCGGAATCCACCGTCCGGCGGGGCCGGCTTCTGCGTCTTCGGCTCCACGAACGCCGGAGTGGTGTCGAGCCCGTCGACCGCGATGACAGCGCCGGCGAGCGCTCCGGGGGAGGTCGCGGCGCCGTCCGGCGCCTGCACGGTGAGTCCGTCGTGCGTGTAGTTCGAGATCGTGACGCCGAACGCCTTGTTCGCGTTGCCCACGCCGCCCTTGACATCCACGTAGCGGTGGTTCGGATCGACCGTGGTCTTCAGCCCCGCGCCCTGCAGCCACGACGTGACCGCATCGACGGTCGACGGTGAGGCGTCGAAGGTCGCATGGTACTGATCAGCCGAGAGAAAGTGCCGGTACTGCGTGGATCCGGGTGTCGAGACCGCGGTCGCGAGCGCCGCCAGGGCATCCATGCCGCCGGCAGGCGCAAGGTACACGCGGGCGCTCACCGCCCCGTTCGCCGCTCCACCCTTGGTCGCGTGGCCGAGCCAGCCCGGTGTCGAGTTCGGGATCGGGCTCTTGGGCGGCGGGGCCGCGCTCGCGGCACCTGCTCCGGCGAAGGTGGTGGCTGCGACGGTGGCGACGACCGCGAGGGTGACGCCGAGGACTTTTCTACGCATCCGGGATCTCCAGACATCAGGTTCGGTCGTCGGCGGTCGCCGGTGACCGAGGCGATGCTATTCCCGTGCGCGGGGGCGACGCGAGAGCCTCAGACCTCCTGGACGTCGGCTCACAGCGCACGCATCGGGTTCTCCCAGCCCACGCATTCCCGCCGTTCGAGACTCGGGTCAGGGGCAGATGAGGCGCACGTAGCCTGGGCCTCCGTCGATGTTCGCGGTGGGGCTTCCTGCGGGACCGCCGTTGCCGGCGGAAAGGACGCTGCTCACCGCGACTCCGGGGCCGCCGACGAAGTTCGATCCGGCCCCGCCGTTGCCACCGACGTTCGCGTAGTCGCCGAGGCGCTCTGTGGCTCCGCCGGATCCACCGCCCGCGTATCCGCCACCGCCGGCCCCCTGGTAGTTGGTCCCAGGTCTCGAGTCTGCGCCGTTCCCGCCACCGTTCGAGCCGGTCCCGAATCCGCCTCCGGTTGTGCCGGAGGCGGTGGCTGTGAAGTTTCCCGTCGTGCTGGCAGGTCCCGCCGCGCCCCCGGTGGGGCCGTTCGCCGCGCCTCCGCCGTTGACGGTGAATACGTTTCCCGCACTGGTCGTGACCGAGACCAATGCCCCATCGGTCGGGTTGGGCCCCGCGGAGCCGGCACCGGTTGATGACCCAGCAAGATATGGCACTGTTCCTTCGCCGAAGCCCGCGCCACCACCCCCGCCCGCGACCACGAGCGGAGTCGCCCCGAGAAGGATCGCTGATCCCGCACCGCCACCCGAAGCGGGCCCGTGCCAGACGCCGCCCACGTTGGTGGCGTTTCCACCATTACCGAAGCCCTTGCCGCCCAGTCCTTGCTTGTCCACTCCTTGCCCGCCGCCACCGACGATCAGCGTGAGGATCTGGCCGGGAGTGACGGCCAGCGCGCCGGAGATAAGAGCGCCAGACCCGCCCGGGCCGGCAGTTCCCTGCGCGTTCAGGAAGTCGGCACCTCCTCCGCCGCCGGCGATCTCGAAGTTGAGCGTCGTGCGACCGGCGGGGACCGTGTAGGTGTACGTGCCGACGGACGTGTATGTCGCCCCGACGCAGGGGGTCCCGGACGCGGCGTGCGCCGGCACCGCGGCGGCGGCAGCCAGCACGGGGAGGGACCACACCGCCCCTTTCACGATCGTCCGGCGCTGGACGGACCGACTCGGCGATCCTCCCGGATGGCTTGCCGACTTCTCCTGCAGCTTGCTCGTCTTCGACTCGTCCATGGACTCCCCTTCGCTCACAGCGTCGTCTCCGTCCCGCCGGCTTCGGCCGCGGGGCGAGAGAGCGCGTCAAGGGCCATGAAATCGGTCGGAACGTCGCCATCACGTGGTGAAACCGAAATCAGAGAGCTATCCGTCGTGACTGAGAGAGAAAGCCGTCGCCGCGACCGCACGGGGGGGGCATCGAGACGCAGCACGAGCCAGGGCCAAGGGGCATTGATCGGATTCGGAGTCGGCCCGCGGGCGGATCCCCCCGCCGACGCATTCCCGCCGTTCGAGACTCGGGTCAGGGGGCGGCGACGTCGATCGTGAGATCGCTGCGGATCGCGCCGACGGCGACCCTGATCGTGACCCGGCCCGCCCCCTCCGTGTGCAGCCCGAGCGAGCTCGCCACGCCGTCGGCATCGGTCGCGGAAGTCTCGAATCCCCCCGGATACGTCGCCGGCCCCGAGACCACCTCGAACGTCGCGTCGCGAGTCGCGAGGGGTGCGCCGTCGTCGGTGGCCCGGATGACGAGCCGCACCTCGTCGCCGAGGGGCACGGCGCCCTCCGGGGAGACGACGCGGATCGCCGGGCCGCGCTGTGCGGCGTCGGCGGACGACGAGGCGGAGGGCTTCGCCCCTCCTGGAGCGCTCGCCGTGCATCCGGTGAGCATGGCCGGCAGGAGCACCGCCAACAGCGCGACGGCGCTTGTCGCCGCGCGGCGGCCACCCGCCCCCGGCCGCGTCACGCCTGCACCAGGGTGATCACGAAGGTCCGGCTCACCGGCCCCACATGCACCAGCACCGGGAACGTGCCCGCGGCGAGCGCCACGATCGGCAGGATCAGGGTCCCGTCCGTGTCGATCGAGGCGGAGGCTAAGGCGCCCTGCAGCAGGACGGACTCGTCCCACGACGCGATCCCGCCGGCGTTCACCAGCTCCGCCGTGCCGTCGGCGGGGATCGGGCCGGAGCCTGCGACCTGGAAGATCAGCGGCGCGGTGTCCCCCGCCGCCGAGAACGGGTAGGTCTGCGCGTCGTCGACCGCGCCGAGGAGGTCGACCGTGATCGCGGCCGAGGCCGAGGCCCGCGGCAGCGCGACCGCTGCCGCGATCACCGGAACCGACCAGGCGCCGGCGACGAGAGCCCGCCGCCGGGTCCATCCGCGGTCGCTCCGAGGCGCTCCTTCGTCGTCCATCGCCGTGCGGTGGGTTGTCATGGTGCTGCCTCCTGCGTGGGTGTCTCCGCGGCGTCGGGTGCGCGGCGGGCGGGATCCGGAGTCCGCGTTCATCGCGCGGCCGGGTAGGACGTCGGGATCGTGGCCATGCCGGATCCGCTCGTCAGGGTGACCGTCGCGGTACCCGCCGGGATCGCGGCCAGCATCGTGCTGAATCCGTAGGACACGGTCGCCCCCGGCGCGACCGCCGGATACGTCCTGGTGCCGTACTTGGTGGCGATCTTCACGTCGGTCGCGGCGGATCCGGTGTTCGTCACCGCGACCGTGAGCACGACCTTGCCCGAGACCACCGACGGGGTGACCTTCACATCGGCGGTCAGGGTCGACACGGGGTCGACCACCGTGATCAGGGGCAGCGTCGCGGTGCGATCGCGGAACGCCGCGGTGATCGTGACCGTTCCCGCTGTCGCGGCGGTGGCGCTCGGTGCGACCGCGATACCGGCGGCGTTGCTGGAGACGGTCGCCGTGGTCGCTCCCCCGGCGAACGCGCCGCCCGAGATCGTGAACACCACGTCGGCCCCGGAGACCCCATTGCCGGACGCGTCGACCACCTTCGCGCCGAGGCCGGTGATGGCCTCGCCGCGCAGCACAGTCTTCGCGGTGCCGAGCGGCTGCACGTCCTGCCCCGCATCGGCGCCGGTCGCGGCGAGCGTCAGGCCCGAGATCGGTCCGCTCACCCCCTGATCCGTGGCGCGGTACTCGACGAGCGCGGCCGCTGTGCCCGGCACCGCGAACGGTGCGGAATAGGCCTGCCAGGCGCCGCCGTCGACGCGGTACTCGATGCCTGACGATGCCGCCGGGACCGTGTGCAGCGTGACCGTGCGGGCATCGGCGCTCGCGACCACCGCGGGCAGCGACGACGGATCCGGAGCCGCTTTGCCGAGCGCGAACGAGGCGACCACGGCGCGGTGATTGCTCGCCCAGGCGTTGCGGAGTACGGCGGTCGGCGACGGCCAGCCGGCGACGACCGTGTTCGCCCCGAGCACGGTCAGCGCCGAGCCGGCGTAGTGCACGGTGTCGATCCGGTCCTGCGGCTCATCGGCGCCGGACGGCGTCTCCACGACGAGCGGCGACCAGGTGTCGCCGGGGTCGGCGGCCGCATCAGGGTTCGCGGTGCGATAGGCGTCCGCCAGGCCGGCCTGCTGCAGGCGGGCGGGCACGGGCCAGTCCACCGCGCCCACGCCGCAGTGCGCGTCGGCCGTGGCGGCGGTCCAGTCCGCACCCGAGGGCGACTCCAGATCCGAGAGGACGACGACCGGGGTGGCCGCAGAGGTCTCCGTCGCGATGGCCGACGCGAGCGCGTCGACCTGGGCGTAGCGGGTGCTGCCGCGCTCCGCGGCGACGAGCGCCGCCGGGTCGGTCACCCTGTCCAGGCACGCCGCCTCTGGACCGTAGCCGGTGCGATCCAGACCCATGGTCCACACCCGCACCTTGCGCCCCAGCACATCCACGGTGGCGCCGAAGCCGGGCTGCTCTCCGACGACGGTGCGCGCGCTGAGCGGGTGGGGCGAGAGCAGCCCGACGCCGCCGGGCCCCTCGAGCGCGTTCCAGCCGAGCGCCTTCGCGAGCGCGGTCGCTGCGGTGCCGCCGTCCTGCTGCACGCCGATCACGTCGAAGCCGTTCTCGGCGATCACGGCGAGGTTCTTCAGCGCGGCGTCGTTGACGTGCCCGCCGGCGTCCCAGAGGTTCCAGGTGACCGCGTCGAAGGGCGCGGCGGCATCGGCCGCGATCACGGGGACCTCGACCTCGATGCGGGCCGTGGTCGTGCCGTCCGTGGCCTCGATCGTGAGGTAGCCCGGATCGGCCGGCGCCGTCGTCGGCGCCGTGCCGGTCACGACGCCCTGCGCGTCGACGCTCAGCCAGCTGTCCCCCTCGACCTTCGTGTACGAGGTCACGGATCCGCCGTTCCAGAGGCCGGCGACGGTCTGCGAGACCGCACCGCCGGCACGCACGGAGGGGGCGCGCAGCACGCCGGACACGAAGCCGCGCGCGAGTGTGGATCCGTCCGTCACGACGTCGCCGGAGTGCGTGGCCATGTAGTCGTTCTGGATCTGCGCGGCGGAGATCGCCTGGTCGTAGAAGTCGAACGTGTCGATCGCCGCGTTCACGAAGCCGTCTCCGTCGTCGAGCAGCGAGCCCTCCGCCCCGACGCGGAACGGATAGCCGCTGACCAGGGAGAAGCCGGAGCCGAGGCTCGTGCTCTGCGCGGTCTGCTCGCCGTCCACGAACGTGGTCATCGTGCTCGCGGAGCGGTCGACCACCACGGCGACGTGGTGCCAGGATCCGATGACGGACGTGCGGCTCGCGTCCGCGAGGTAGTTCTGCGTCGTCGAGGTGCCGTTCTGCCCGAAGCATCCGCGCAGGACGCCGGGGCTGCCCGCCGTGTTGTAGAGCGTCGCACCCCGGTTGTAGCAGTGCCGGAAGTCCTGGTTCGAGACGATCGGCGAGTCGGAGCTCGACGAGGCCTCCTTGAGCCAGAACGCGTAGGAGAAGCTGCCGGAGCCGTCGGTGTGGCCCGGCACGAGCGGCAGCGAGAAGAAGTTCACGCCGCGCGTGCTGCCGTCCGGCGCGTTGACGTACGCCGCCTTGCCGGTGGTGCCGGCGACGTAGGACGGGGATCCTGACCAGCTCGCGTCGTTGCCGCGTCCCGAGGAGTCGGGGATCGCGGCGCCGTCACCCGTCTCGAAGTCGTAGGAGGCGAATGGGGCGACGGCGTCGCCCGGCGCCCGCAGTCGGCTCCAGATCGCGGAGAGGGTGACGGTCGTGTTCGCACGCACGGTGAGGTCGGCGACCGACTGCCCATCGGCGTAGACGACCTGGCCCTTCGCGCTCAGCGCCCATCCCTGGAACTGGTAGCCGGGGCGGATGAACGCGTTGGCCGGGAGTGCCGCCGACTTCCCGATCGTGAAGGTCTGCGCCGCCAGGTCTCCCGAGGTCGCACCGTTGCCGTCGAAGGCGACCGTGTAGCTGCCGGTGTCTGGCTTGAGCGTCGAGTAGTCGTCGGCGACCTGCGCGGACGGAAGCACCGCGTTGTAGAACCGCAGGTCGTCGATCGCGGCGTTCACGTAGCCGTCGCTGACGTCCTTCTCGCTGCCGCTGAAGCCGCCGATGTTGAACGCGAATCCGCTCTTCAGGTTCGTGGACGCGGTCACTTCACCGGCGGCCGAACGCTTGGTCTCGACCCCGTCGGTGTAGACGATGATGACGTTCGCGGTGCGGTCGACCGTGACGGCCACGTGGTGCCAGGATCCGGCGATGTTCGGCGACGCCCCGTTGAGGTAGCGCTTCGTTCCGCCCGCCGTGGTGCCCCAGCACGCCTGCAGCACGCCCTGCGTGGTCTGGTTGTAGAGCGTGAGACCCGCGTTGTTGCACGAGTCGAAGTCCTGGTTGCTCATGAGCGTGCCGTAGGACGTGCGGCTCTGCTCGGACATCCAGAACTCGTAGGAGAAGCTCCCGGATCCGTCGGTCTTCCCGGCGACCAGCGGCAGCTTCACGTAGTTCGTGCCGAGGCCGATCGTCGCCGCGGATCCCGAGATGCCGGGGCGGTAGCCCGGGGATCCGACCCAGGTCGCGTCGTTGCCGTTGCCCGAGACGTCCTTCACCGCCGACCCGCTGTCGGCGTCGAAGGTGTATGCCGCGACCGGCGAGATCGCTCCCGGAACGGCGATCCGAGGGGCCGGTGCGGCGGGCGCGGGCGTCGTGGGTGCCGGCGTCGACGTCGGCTCCGGCGCGGGATCCGCGCGGGGCGACGACGACGGCTCCGGGGACGGAGCGGGCGTCGGCGCGGACGTGGACGACGGCGCGGGGGTCGGATCCGCAACCGCCGCGGGCGTCGCCGCGAACGTCGAGACGACGACGGCGGCGCCCGCGAGGGCGGCGAGGGCGAGGCGGCTCAGACGCCGGCGCGGGTGGGGCATGCGGGACTCCATCGGATCGGGTGCGAGCGTTCGTCGGGTTCGGGAGGGCCGGCGGTCAGGCCGGCAGCTGAGCCACACGCCCGGCGTAGCGGTGGCGCCAGCCGGTGTTCGTGTCGGCGGTGACGACCACGTCGTAATAGCCCTCGGCCGTGGGCCAGGTCACCTTCTGGGTCGCGCCGGGCTTGACCCAGATGCGCTGCGCGGTGCCGGCGTGATCGTTCGGCGTGAGCGCGTAGTGCACGCTCTGACGGCCGTCGTTGTGCAGCGCGATCTCGACGGTCGGCGTCTCGCCGGAGACGAGATCGACGTCGATGCGGGGAACCGCTCCGCCGTTCTGGCCCGCGGGCAGGATCGTGCCGGCGTGCGCGCGGACGAACCCGTCCGGTCCGTACACCGAGAACGCGTACCGTCCGTCCTGCGCGGTGGCGTCCCAGACGTGGGTCGCGGGCTTCGTTCCCGAGACCGTGTACGGGGTGTTCGCGAAGGGCAAGTACTTGTCCGGGAACGCCTGCAGGCTCAGCGCCTTGCCCGCAGGACCCCCGACGACGCTGAGCTGCACGCTGACCTTGCCCGTCTTGCGGTCCTCCACGAAGACGCCGTGCGGGTGGTACGACAGCGGCCGGTGCTTGAGCGGCGTGCTCGACCACTTGTCCGCGGGCGGCACCTGGGTGCCGATCGTGCCGCCCGCCCGCGCGATCTGCACCAGGGCGTCGGTGTCGGGAAGAGACGGGATGTCGATCACGGGGTGCGCGAAGTCCATCGCGCTCGTGAGGTCGCCGCTGATCCCGCGGCGCCATGCGGTGATCGTGGTCGACACCGCGGGAGTGCCGATCGCGGTGGTCCACGTCTCGAGGAAACGGATCAGCGAGGTGTGGTCGAAGGTCTCGGTGCCGACCCAGCCGCCGCGCGTCCACGGCGAGACGAGGATGGTCGGGATGCGGGCGCCGTACCCGATCGGGGTGGATCCGTTGTACTCGCCCGGGGTGCCCGGCTCGGCGAACGGCGGCAGCACGTGGTCGAAGTAGCCGTCGTTCTCGTCGAACGTCATGATGAGCAGGGTGCTCTTCCAGATGTCGGGGTTGCTCTGCAGCGTCTGGATCACCCGGTTCGAGAAGTGCGCGCCGTGCTCGGGGTTCGCCGAGGGGTGCTCCGACCAGCTGTACGGCGCGACGATCCAGGACACCTGCGGGAGCGGGTACTGCGCGCCGGGCTTGCAGGCCGCGATGAAGTCCTTCAACACGCCGTTCAGGTTGGCGTCGCTGTCGTTGTTGGTCACGCCGGTCGAGGCGTAGGGCGCGGAACCCGCCCGCCACACCAGCCCCGTGCCGGCCGCGTTCTTGGTCGCGTCGGCACGGTTCGCGGCGTCCTGCGCGGACGAGCCGGACGTCGTGAAGGTGTTGAAGCCGCGGATCGGGTTGTCCGTGTAGTCGCCGACCCAGCTGGATCCGTTGTTCGTGTTGTCCACGTAGATCCGCCACGAGACTCCCGCGGCCTGCAACGCCTCGGGATAGGTCTGCCAGGTGCGGTTGCCGTTGGACTCGCCGCCGTTGTCGACGACGCCGCCCGAGGTGCCGGTCCACGCGTAGAGCCGGTTCGGCGTGGTCGGCCCCATGACCGAGCAGTGCCAGTTGTCGCAGATCGTGTAGGCGCTCGCGAGCGAGTACTGCCAGGGGATCTCCTCGCCGGAGACGTAGTGCATGGTGTTGGCGCCCTTGGCGCCGATCCAGTTGTTGTAGCGTCCGCCGGCCCACGCGGACGTGCCGCCGGAGTACGAGTGGTCAAGGCCCGTGGTCGTGCCGGCGACGGTGGTCACCCGGCTGGGCTTGACGAAGGAGGATCCCTGCGGCTGGGAGAAGACGTCGGTGCCGTTCTGGAACCGGAGGGCCTGCTTGTCGTCGAAGCCGCGCACTCCGGGCAGCGCGCCGTAGTAGTGGTCGAAGGAGCGGTTCTCCTGCATGAGGACCACGACGTGCTTGATGTCGGTGATGTCGCCCGAGAAGCCCTCCGGCAGGGCGTAGACCCTGGGCGCACCGGCGGCGGCCGCTCCCGTGCCCGCTCCGCCGGCGGCCGAGGCGGAGGAGGCCGCCGCCCCCGCGCCGAAGCCGGCGCCCACGGCGGCGGCGCCGCCCAGCAGGCCGAGGGCGCGCAGCATGCCGCGACGGCTCATGCCGCTGCGCAGCACCTCGTCGGGGACCGTTCGCGTGCGCTCGTAGGGATCCGGGCTGAACGGGACGGGCTCGCTGGACATGGACGCTCCTCGGGACGACGGGGCACCCGGAGGCGGGCGCCGACATCGAGGAGAGCAAGCCGAGGGGAACGGCGGGTGAACGCGGGAGGACGAGCCGGTGGCATCGGCCCTGTGCACCCCGGATCCGGCCGCCGAGCGTGCACACTGGGCTGTTTCCCGCGGTTCCCGCCGGTCGTTGAGCGAGCGGAGCGAGACGAAACGCGGCGCCCGCTCTGCGTCCGCCCCGTCACAGCGCGGTGCGGACCGTCTGCCCCGCCTCGATCTCGAACGCGATCGCGCCGGCGCGGTAGCGGTCGACGCCGAGCTCCACGAGCCTGCCCTCGCGGGTCGTCGTGGTGCGGCCGACCTGCAGCAACGGGCTGGAGCGGCGCACGCCGAGCAGCGCCGCATCCTCGGTGGTCGCGGCCGCCGCCTCGATCCGGTGGTTCGTCGACGCAACGCGGATCCCGGCCTCGGCGAGCGCGACCGTGGTCGAGCGCACGTCGTCCGGCACCAGCGTGATGACCTCTGCCACCCAGGGCGCCCAGACCGAGCGCTCGATCATGACCGGCAGCCCGTCCAGCGTGCGCAGCCGCACGAACCGGAGCAGCGGCTCGCCGAGCCGGATCCGGAACTGCTGCGCCTCGCGTGCATCCGCGGGTCCCACGCTGCGGGAGGTGATCGCGCCGCCCGGGACGCGCCCTCCCTCGCTCGCCCACTCCGTGAACGACTGCATCCGCGCGAAGCCCTGGGTCTGGTGCGCGGCCTGAACGATCCATCCGCCCCGCGGCCGCGACACGACGAGCGAGAGGCGGGCGAGGCGGGCGAGCGCGCCGCGGATCACGCTGCGCGTCGTGCCGTACTCGGCGCTCAGCATCGCCTCGCTCGGCAGGCGGGTGCCGGCCGCGAACCCGCCCTCGGAGATCCGCCGGCGCAGATCCGCGGAGATCTGCGCCGTGCGCGAGCTCTCGCGGGATCCTTCGGTCATCTCCCGGCCCCGCGTGACGGAGAGGGGATCGACGGCCGGAGCATGCCCCCCATTCTCGCGCACGTGCGCCGACGGCCCGCCATGCCGAGGCATGGCGGGCCGAGCGAGGCAGCCGGGGCGGTAGGGCCGAGCGGGCTGGCCGGGGCCGAGCGGGGCCGGCCGGGGCCGAGCGGGGCCGGCCGGGCCGACGAGTCGGTGAGGTCAGCCCCCAGCTGGCGGGATCACGCCTCCGTCGTCGGGATCAGGCCTCCGGGCGGTTCGCGCGGAGCACTTCGAGCCGGGCGCGGTACTCGGTCTCGTCCACGTCTCCCTTGGCGAAGCGGTCGGCGAGAATCTGCTCCGCGGTGCGGCTCTGGGCCGCGCCGCCCTGCGCCATCCCTGCCCAGGGCGCCTGCGCTCCGGGGGCTCCCGGGGCGCCGTGCCAGGCCCACGGGCCAGGACCGCCCCAGCGACGACGCCGCACGAGGAGAGCGATGAGCAGCCCCACGATGACGAGGAACATCAGCGGGCCGATGATGAAGAAGGGCCAGAACGGGGCCACGCCCATGCCCCAGTGCCCGGGATGCGCGGCGACGGCCGCGACGGTTGCGATCATGAGTGACCATCCTTGGATCGGTTCGGTCGCATCTCGACCGATGGATCCAGCCTCGCGATCCGAGCCCCCCACCGAATCCGGCCTCGGGAGTGATTCCCCCTGCTCCCCCGGGAGTACGTCCCTCGCTTCCCCCGGTTCCCCACTTCCGAGTCGTCCCCGTCAGCGGACCCCATGGCGTGCGCTGGTGGGGACGACCCCACAAGAGTGGACTCTCCCCGCAGAGTCGTCCCCGTGAGCGGAGCCCCTGGCGTGCGCTGGTGGGGACGACCCGAGCCCCAGAGGCTGCAGCCCCCACTTCCGAGTCGTCCCTGTCAGCGGATCCCCTGGCGTGCACTGACAGGGACGACCCCACAAGAGTGGACTCTCCCCGCAGAGTCGTCCCCATGAGCGGAGCCCATGGCTTGCGCTGGTGGGGACGACTCGAGCCCCAGAGGCGGCAGCCCCCACTTCCGAGTCGTCCCCGTCAGCGGACCCCATGGCGTGCGCTGGTGGGGACGACCCCACAAGAGTGGACTCTCCCCGCAGAGTCGTCCCCGTGAGCGGAGCCCCTGGCGTGCGCTGGTGGGGACGACTCGAAATGGGGGGGTAGGACGCGAGAGGGCAGGACGCGCCGGGGGGGGAACTGCGGCGGGGGCGCTGCGCGAAGCGGGGGCACGGCGCGAGGGGGGCTACTGCCAGCCGGGGGCGACGAGACCGGTCTCGTAGGCGATGACCACGAGATGCACGCGATCCCGGGCGTGCAGCTTGGCCATGATCCGCGACACGTGCGTCTTCGCGGTGAGCGGGCTCAGGAACAGCCGCTCCGCGATCTCGTCGTTGGTCAGGCCCAGACCGACGAGGCGCAGCACCTCGCGCTCGCGTTCGGTGATGCCGTCCAGCACCGCAGGATCCGGCGCATCGCGCAGCCCCACGGTCAGCCGCTCCAGGAGGCGCTTGGTGACGCCGGGCGAGAGCAGTGCGTCGCCGGCCGCGACGACCCGCACCGCGCGCACCAGATCCGCGGGCTCGGTGTCCTTCACGAGGAACCCGGCCGCCCCGGCGCGCACGGCCCGCACCACGTACTCGTCGAGCTCGAACGTCGTCACGATCACGACGTGCACCTCCGCGAGGGCGCCCTCCGCGGCGATCTGCTCGGTGGCCCACAGTCCGTCGCCGTCGGGCATGCGGATGTCCATGAGCACCACGTCCACGGGCGTCTCGCGGATCCGCTCCAGCAGTTCGCGACCGCCCGACGCCTCCACCACGACCTCGATGCCGTCCTCCGCGTCGAGCAGAGCACGGAACCCCGCCCGCACGAGCAGCTGGTCGTCGGCCAGCGCGACCCTGATCACGACGCCCTCCCCCACGGCAGCCTCACCACGACGCGCGCACCGCCGGCCTCGGCGTCGCCGATCGCGATCGTGCCGCCGAGCAGCGCCGCCCGCTCCCGCATGCCGAGGACGCCGCCGTGTCCTGAGACCTCCGGATCCGTGCCGCCGAAGCCGCGACCGTCGTCGGACACCGTCACGACGAGAACCGGATCCGGTTCGTCCCGACGCTCCAGCACGACTCGCACGTGGTGCGCCTGCGCATGCCGCACGGCGTTCGTGAGCGCCTCCTGCACGATGCGGTACGCGGCGAATTGCACGGCCCGACTGGGCGCGCGCCCGGCGAGCTCGTCGTCGAGCACGATGTCCAGGCCGGGTGCGGTGAGGCCCGCGATGAGCCGGGGGAGTTCGGCCAGCTCGGCCTGAGGCACGAGCGGCACCTCCCCTTCACGGAGCACGCCGAGCACGCCGCGCACCTCCTCCAGCGCCAGCTTCGAGGTGTCCTTCACGTTCTGCAGCGCGGTGCGCGCCTGCTCCGGATCACGATCGAACAGGTGCAGCCCGACACTCGCCTGCACGTTCATCTGCGACAGCGCATGCCCCAGCACGTCGTGCAGTTCGCGGGCGATGCGCACGCGCTCGCGCTCCTCCGCACTGCGACGGTGCCGCTGCGCATCCGCGCGCATCGCGGCCAGCCTGGCGCCGCGCGTGCGCACGAAGGCCCCGACCGCGAAGCTGGCGGCCAGGGCGAGAGTGGCCGCCACGATGAGACCCGGGTGCCAGATCCGGCCGACGGTGACCCCGATGAGGATCGCGGAGACCCAGCCGGTCGCCACGGAGGCGGCCGCCCAGACCGCGGCTCCGCGGGCCACGGCGATCGCGATCGCGAAAGCCAGGGCGAGATACGGCGGCCCGTAGACGGGGGTGGTGAGCACGTCGAGCAGCGCGAGTCCGCAGGCGACGGCGACGGTCGGGCCCGGGAACCGCCGGGCCGCGAGCAGGGCCAGCGGACCCGCGACGGCGAGTGCGAGATGCAGCGCCATCCGCTCGTGCAGACCGTGGCCCGTGTGTGCGGCGACCCAGATCGAGGCGGGCACCTGCACGAGCAGGCACAGCACGACCGGCGCGATCAGGCGGACGCGCGGTGGCGGTCCGGCCGGGATCCGTCCGGTGTCGGGCCCGAACGCCGCCGCCCTGCCCCATAGTGCATGTTCGAGCGGCTGATCCGGCATCCTCCGATGCTAATCGCGCCGCACGGGTGGCGGATCCTCCGACGGCGTGCCCTCCGCGTACTCCCTGCGGAGTACGCGGATCCGCTGATCCGCTGATCCGCGGATCCGCCGATCCGTGCACGGCCCTGGGCCTGCTAGACAGGGAGCATGACCGCTCCCGGGATCATCTGGCCGCGTGCCGCCGGCTCTCTGGAACTGCGCCTGCCGACCGCGGAGGCGCTCGACCGCGTGCTCGCCTGGCGCAACCGCCCCGAGGTCACGAACTGGCTGATCCGCACCGAAGTGGATCCGGAAGCCTTCCGACGCACGTGGCTCGACGGCATCGCGGATCCGGACGACCACTCCGCGATCGCCTTCCTCGGCGATGAGGTGGTCGGCACGGTGTCGCTGTGGCGCACGGATGCGATGGGGCAGAGCCACGTCGCCGACGGGCCCTGGCGGAACGCGCAGGCCGGGATCGGTTACACGATCGACCCCGCGCAGGCGGGTCGCGGGTACGCGACCGCCATGGGCAAGGCGATGCTCGCCGACGAGTGGCGTGCGCAGCAGCCCTGACGAACCGCGCTGCRGCGAGGGTCAGTTCTCCCAGGAGCGGGAGCGCTTGGTGGCGCCGCCGGGCTCGCGCATCATGTACGCGAGGGCGAGGCTGATCGCCAGGATGCCCGCGACGAAGACGGGACCCTGCCACGCCGGCAGACCGGGGGCGATGCCCAGCAGCACGAATCCGCCGAGGAACAGAATTCCGAACACGATGTCTGCACGACCGTGCGACGGTTGCACGACCATTCGCACGGATCCGTCGTGCATCCGTCGCCGGATCGTGCAGCCGTCGCCCCGATCCCGACCCCGATCCCGGACCCGCCCGCGCAGTCGCCCCGATCCCCGAACCCGAACCCCGATCCGCCGCCTGCCAGAGGCGATGTCGGTCGCCCTCGCTACGCTCCGACCATGAGCATCCTCTATCCGCACGTACCGGGGCTCGTGAACAGCCCCGCCTTCAGCCATGTCGCCGTCATCCCGCCCGGATCCACGATGATCCACGTGGGCGGTCAGAACGGCATCGACGAGACCGGCACGGTGGTCTCGGACGACGTCGCGGTGCAGGCCGCCCGCGCCCTCGACAATGCCGCGGCCGCACTGGCTGCCGCCGGCGCCACTCTCGCCGACGTCGTCGGCTGGACCGTGCTGCTCCACCAGGACGCGGATCTGCGCGCGGCCTACGGCGCGGTGGGCCCGAAGCTCGCACGCGAGGGCGCGCCGCCGCTCGTCACCGCGGCGCTCGTCGCCGGGCTCGGCGTGCCGGGGGCGCTCGTCGAGATCGGCGCCGTCGCCGCCCTCACTCCCTGACCCTCGAGAACCTCAGGGACCGCCCCTCGAGCGTCTCGCGGAGCACGGATCCATCCGCACGGGCGTGCAGACCACGTCCTCCCGGACACCTGTGACGGATGTCATGGCGGATCCATGACAACGTTCATCGTGTGCCACGCGCCGCGCGGAGCAGACTGGATGACATGAACGAGGCGACATCATGAGCGAAACCCAGACGGCGCAGACCGTCATCCAGGCCCCCGCCGCGCCGCATCCCGCGATCACCGCGACCGGACTCACCAAGCACTTCCGCGGCTTCACCGCCGTCGACGGCGTGGACATCTCGGTGCGACAGGGCGAGGTCGTCGCCTTCCTCGGGCCGAACGGCGCGGGCAAGACCACCACGATCGACATGCTGCTCGGCCTCTCCCAGCCCGATGCGGGTCAGATCTCGCTATTCGGCCTGACCCCGCGCCAGGCGATCGGCCGCGGCCTGGTCTCCGCGGTCATGCAGACCGGAGGGCTGCTCAGCGATGTCACGGTGCGCGACACCATGAAGCTCACCGCGTCGCTGTTCACGCACACCACGAGCATCGACGCCGCACTCGAGCGCGCCGGCATCGCCGACATCGCCGACCGCAAGGTGCAGAAGTGCTCGGGCGGCCAGCAGCAACGGCTCCGTTTCGCGATGGCGCTGGTGTCGGATCCCGGCCTCATCGTGCTCGACGAGCCGACGACCGGCATGGATGTGGAGGGCCGGCACTCGTTCTGGCAGGCGATCCACGCCGACGCCCAGCGCGGACGCACCGTGCTCTTCGCCACGCACTACCTCGAAGAGGCCGACCAGTACGCCGACCGGATCGTGCTGATCCGCAAGGGCCGCATCGTCGCCGACGGCACCACCGCCGAGATCAAGGCGATGGCCTCCGGCCGCACGGTCGAGGCGGAATGGGACGACGCGAATGGATCCGGCCAGGCCGAGATCGCCGCACTGGACGGCGTCGAGTCCGTCGAGGTGCGCGGCCCGCGCATCATCATCCGTGCGAACGACTCCGACGCGGTCGCCCGCCACCTGCTCATGCGCACGTCCGCGCACGACATCACGATCACCAGCCAGAACCTGGAGCAGGCGTTCCTGCAGCTCACAGGCGACGACACGGAAGGGGAATGACATGACCACCGCCACCGAGCGCCTGGACCGGATCGATCCGTCCTCCCGCCGAGTACCGCCGATGGGCGGCTTCAGCCTCACGTTCCTCGGCGTCGAGCTGAAGCGCCTGTTCCGCAACTCGAGCGTGGTCGTGTTCACCCTGATCTTCCCGATCGCGATGCTGGTCATGATCGGACTGCCGAACAAGAACACGTCGATCTCGAACGTCCCGGTCAGTCAGGGAGGCCTGTCGGCCGCCGTGCCCATCATGATCTCGATGGCCGTGTACGGCGCGATGGTCGCCAGCACGATGACCGGCGTCTCCGTCGCCGCCGAACGCGCCCAGGGCTGGAGCCGACAGCTGCGCCTCACGCCGCTGAACCCGGTCGTGTACATCCTGGTCAAGGTCATCTGCGGCCTCGTCCTGGGCGGCATCGCGGTGCTCGTCACGCTGATCGTCGGCGCTGCGCTCGGCATCACCGCCCCGCTCGGCAACCTGATCCCGGCCGGCGTCCTCGCCTGGCTGAGCTCGCTCATGCTGACCAGCCTCGGCCTCGCGGTCGGCTACGCCTTCCCTGCGCAGAACGCGATGCGCTACCTCGGCCCGATCCTCCCGATCCTGAGCTTCATGGGCGGGCTGTTCGTCCCGCTCGCGATCATGCCGGAGGCCGTGCAGGTCGGAGCCAGGTTCACGCCGCTCTGGGGCATCGCCGAGCTCTCGCAGTCGGCCGTCATCGGGGTGACCCCGAACGGATGGGCCGTACCCAACCTCCTCGCCTGGCTCATCATCTTCACGGCACTGGCGGTGCTGATGTTCCGCCGCGACACCAAGCGCGTCTGACGTGACGGACGAGGTCTGCGACGAGCAGGGCGTGCCGGCTTCGGCCGCACGCCCTGCTCGTGGTGCGGGCCGGTTCGGTTTCGTGACGCGCTTCGGCATCCGCGAGGGCGGCTTCCACGATGCGCCGCCGCTGGACGGCGTCACCGGCTGGGCCCGGCTGCGGCTCACGCTCGGCGCCCCCGGCGCGAAACGCTGGTATCCGGGTGCCCTCATCAGCCAGGTGTTCATCATCGGGTTCATCCTGGTGCCGCTCCTCACCCAGCTCCCCGCTCCGGGCTCCTGGTTCTGGGCGCTCGCCGTGATCGTCTACGGCGCGCTCTTCACCGTCTCGTTCCCCGTGGCGATGTCCCTGCCCGATCGCTGGCGGTGGATGCCTCCGGTGGGGCTCCTGCTGCTGTCGCTGCCGTTCCTCGTCGTTCTCGGCCCCGACCTGTCCGGGCTCTGGACGTACGTCGCGGTCTCCGCAGCGCTCTGCTTCGGCGGCGACTTCCGCGCCATGATCGCGGTGTTCGCGCTGTCGGCGGTGTCGTTCGTGATGAACCTCGTCGACGGCGCCTTCCAGCCGACGAACACCCCGCCGTGGACGATGCCCCTGATCATCCTGTCCATCGGCACCCTGATGGCGGCCTTCACCCGTAACCTGCAGACCCTGGCGCAGCTGCGCCGCACGCAGAAGGAGCTCGCCGTCGTCGCCGTCGAGGAGGAGCGCAACCGCGTTGCCCGCGACATGCACGACATCCTCGGGCACTCCCTGTCCGCCATCTCGCTCAAGGCCGATCTGGCGGCGAAGCTCGCCGATCGGGATCCTGCCGCCGCCGTGACGGAGATCCGCGAGGTGCAGACCCTCGCCCGCGCCACGCTCGGCGACATGCGCGCGGTCGTCTCCGGCTACCGTCAGGTGCGGATCGCGAGCGAGCTCGCCTCGCTGCGCACGCTGCTGCCCGCCGCGGGCATCACGGCGCACCTGCCGATGACGACGGACGACGTGCCGGAGCGCAACAGGGAGTTGTTCGGCTGGGCGCTGCGCGAGGCCGTCACGAACGTGATCCGGCACGCCGGGGCGACCAACTGCTGGGTGGTGCTGAGCCCGGGGCGCATCACGATCGAGGACGACGGCGTCGGACCGGCTCCCCGCCCCGCTGACGGATCGGCCGGCACCGGCCTGCACGGACTCGCCGAACGCGCGGCCGATGCAGGCGGTTCCCTGAGGATCGGCCGCTCCCGCCATGGCGGATTCCTGCTGGAGGTCATCGCATGACGGCGAACGCGCCGATCCGGATCCTGCTCGCCGACGATCAGGCGCTCGTGCGCGGTGCGCTCGCGACGCTGCTCGGTCTCGAGGACGATCTCGTGGTGACCGCGCAGGTCGGACGCGGCGACGAGGTGCTCCCCGCCGCGCAGGAGCACCTCCCCGATATCGCCCTGCTGGATGTCGAGATGCCCGGCATCGACGGACTCACCGCCGCGGCGCAGCTGCGCCAGGCCATGCCAGGGCTGCGGATCGTGATCGTGACCACGTTCGGCCGCGCCGGATACCTGTCCCGCGCACTGTCCGCGGGGGTCGCCGGCTACGTGGTCAAGGACACCCCGGCGTCTGAGCTTGCCGACGTGGTGCGGCGCGTGATGAGGGGCGAGACCGTGATCGACGCGGCCCTCGCCACCAACGCGCTCACGGCCGGCCCGTCGCCCCTGACCCCGCGGGAGGCCGAGGTGCTGGCCGCCGCCCGCGATGGCGGCACCATCTCCGACGTGGCCCGCGCCCTGCACCTCTCCGAAGGGACCACGCGCAACCACCTGTCCTCGGCGATGCAGAAGCTGGAGGCCCGCACGAGAGCGGACGCCGCCCGGATCGCCCAGGAGCGCGGCTGGCTGCTCTGAGCGCCGCGCTCATGGTCACGTCAGGATCCGGCCCCGTCGATCCCCTACACTCAGCACCATGACCGGAGGATCACCTGCTTCGTCGCGCCCCTCACGTGCGGTGATCCGCCGTCGCCGCCTCATCGTGGGACTGATCTCCGTCCTCGCCGTCGCGCTGCTCGCTGTCGTGGCCACCATCGCGGTGCACGCCCTGCTCGGCGGCGGTCAGGACAAGGCGACCGCGGCGGGCGCCACCCGCACGCCGACCCCGAAGCCCACACCGCTCACGCCCGTTCAGGAGCTGTTGAAGACCGCAAGCGACCCCGCCACCGCGTGCGCGGTGTCGTTCGCCGGCGACGGCATCGAGCACGCCCCGATGCTTCAGACCGTGGGCGTGCTGTTCGCGGGTCTGCCGATCCCCGAGCGGGCCGGATCCGTGTTCGCCGGCTGGTATCCGACCCCGGAGGCGGCGCAGGCCCAGGTGCAGACGGACCGCGTGAACGGGTCGCAGCTGACCACGTGCACGGATCACGAGCGCACGCTCCACGCCGCCTGGACCACGCCGGAGCAGAACACCGCGACCGCGTCGAAGATCCCGATCCTGATGTACCACCAGTTCACGACCAAGCCCGAGGGCGAGGACAACTGGCTGCGCAACAACTACGTGTACATCGAGGACTTCAAGGCGCAGATGGACTACGTCGCCTCTCAGAAGTTCTACCTGCCCACCTGGGATGAGCTGAACGCCTTCATCGACGGCAAGCTGTTCCTGCCCCAGYACTCGCTGATCATCACCGACGACGACGCGGATCCCACCTGGCTCCAGCTCGCCGTGCCGGTCGTGACGGAGCGGAAGCTGCTGACCACGTCGTTCGTGATCACGGGCGAACGCAAGGACGGATCGCCCTCGCCCTACGTCCTGCAGCGTTCGCACACCAACGACATGCACCGCGCCGGCGACAACGGCAAGGGCCGCATGGTGAACCTGTCGGCCGACGAGGTCGCCGCCGACCTCGAGGAGTCGGCGAAGGTGCTGGGGGCGAAAGAGGTCATCGCCTACCCCTACGGTCACTACAACGCGACCGCCGAGGAGGGCGTGACCAAGGCCGGGTTCCTGCTCGCGCGCACGATCGACTTCGGCTACGTGAAGATCGGCACGAACAAGCTCGAGCTGCCGGTCGTCCGGATCAACTACGGCGACACGGTCAACGGCCTCAAGAACAACATCGGCTGACCGTTCCCGCCGGTTCCTGAGCGAGCGCAGCAAGCCGGTTCCTGAGCGAGCGCAGCAAGCCGGTTCCTGAGCGAGCGCAGCAAACCGGTTCCCGAGCAGCGCAGCAAGCCGGTTCCTGAGCGAGCGCAGCGAGACGAAGGACGCCCCGACCTGCTACGGGAATCCCTCGAGCGCCGCAGCGTTCACTCCGCGGCGGCGATCTCCGCTTCGAGGCGCACGCGGCGCTCCTCGGCCCTGCGCACCTGGCGCACGGACCGGCGCGGGGCGTAGACGACGAGCGAGTGGAACAGGAAACGCACGAAGAACGCGGCGACCAGCGAGATCGCCGCGGCCAGGATGCTCGAGATGTGCCAGCTCTCGACCATCAGCGCGAGGATCGGGATCCGCACCGCGGCCTCGACGTTGTTGAATGTGAACGACTGCGCGAAGCGCACGGCGAGCGCCGAGGCATCGCTGCGCATGTCGTTGAAGACGTAGCGCTCCTGCAGGATGAAGTTGCCGACGATCGTCACCTCGGCGGCGATGATGGCCGCCCAGACGTACTCCATGCCGAGGTGCGTGAGCGCCCACATGATGACGAGGTTCGCAAGGGCTCCGACGGCACCGATGATCGCGAACAGCGACATCTTGCCGAAGCGCAGCCGGGCGAGGTGCTTGAGGAACTGCATCCCCTGCACGAACGACGCCTTGGACTGCCCGTGCAGACGCTCGCCGAACTCCATCGGAACCTCGGCGATGCGCACGTCGGAGCGAACCAGGATCTCCAGCAGGATCTTGAAGCCGTTGGGCCGCAGGGCGTCCGGATCCACGCGGGTCCGGTCGACGAGGAAATAGCCGGTCATCGGATCTGAGGCTCCGGAGAGCCGGATCGGGAACATCGCCTTGGTGAGGAGGGTCGCGCCCCGCGAGACGCCCACCCGCATGGCGCCGGCCAGGCCGCCGTTGTCGCCGCCGCCGACGTAGCGCGAGGCGACGACGACGTCGGCGTCACCGTCCTCGTAGCGGTCGATCATCTCGGGGAGCAGCTCCGGCGGATGCTGCAGGTCGCCGTCCATCACGATGCAGACGTCGTAGGACGCGGAGCGGATCCCCTCGACCACGGCACCGCCGAGTCCGCCCTCTGGCTCGTCGCGGTGCAGGAGGCGCACGGGCATCGGCGCGGAGGCGGCGAGCGCGCGGATCACTTCGGGGGTGTCGTCCGTGCTGTCGTCGACGAAGAGGATCTCGCCGGCGCGATCGCTCAGCGCAGCGGAGACGCGCGAGATGAGGGCGGCGATGTTATCCCGCTCGTTGAAGGTCGGAATGATGACCGTGGCACCGGGGATCCTCTCCCCTGCCGACAAGCCTTCCATGCCCCCTCCTCCGTTCGCGTGACTCGACATGGTCCCACGCGAAACCATGCGGAACCTGCGCGTTTCCCGTCAGACACCATGCCGCACCCAGGCTAACGGGCGGTGAACACCGGGCAAGGCCCTTGCCTTCTCGCCGATCCCGCCCCCTCGGATCCGCCGTACCCTGGAGTCATGACCACCCCCGCCTCTGACACGATCACCATGTTCGGCGCCGACTGGTGCCGGGACTGCATCCGCACCAAGAAGCAGCTCGACGAGCTCGGCATCGCCTACACCTACGTCGATCTGGTCGAGGATCCGTCGGCCGCCGACGTCGCCAAGGAGATCTCCGGCCGGATGAACATCCCCGTGGTGGTCTACCCGGACTCCTCGCACCACGTCGAGCCGTCCAACGCCGACGTCGAGGCCAAGCTGCGCGAGCTGTCCCTGATCTGACGATCTCGTGAGGCTTCTGCGCGCCGATACACTGGCGCGCATGAGCACCGCCGCTCGCGCTGAACGAGCTCCCACGCGCCTTCCCGCCCGCACGGTCGCCCGCTACGCCACGGGATCCCTCGGCACCGGGGGCTTCGCCACGCTGCCCGGCCTGGTGCTCGCGTACTTCCTCACCGACAACCTCGGCGTCGCCGCGATCCTGGCCGGAACGATCGTCACCCTCGCGAAGGTGTGGGACGTCGTGATCGACCCGGTGATCGGCGCCTGGTCCGATCGCAGCCTCATCCGCACGGGCAGCCGCAAGCGCTTCATGCTCATCGGGGCATTCACGCTTCCGGTGTTCTTCGCCCTCACCTTCGCGGTGCCGCCGGCGTTCGGCCCGGTCGCGGGAGTGATCTGCGTGCTGCTGGCATTCCTCGCCACCGCCACCTCGTTCAGCCTGTTCCAGGTCCCCTACATCGCACTGCCGGCCGAGCTCACCTCGAGCTACGACGAGCGCACCCGTCTGCTCAGCTGGCGGGTGATCGCGCTCACCGTCACGATCCTGCTGTTCGGCGGCGGCGGCCCCGAGCTGCGCCGCATCACCGGCGACCCGGTCATCGGCTACCTCGTGATGGGCGTGGTCGCCGGCATCGTGATCGGCGTGGGCATGCTCATCGCCGCGCGCACGGCCGACGACGCCGTGGCAGCCCCGGCAACGGTCGAGCACGTCGGGATCCGCGCGCAGTACGCTGCGGGCTTCGCCGCCGTGCGCCGATCCCAGCCGTTCCGCGCGCTGCTGGGCACCTACCTGCTGCAGGCGCTCGCCACCGGCACGATGCTGGCGGGCGCGCAGTACGTCGCGACCTGGGTCATGCGGTCTGAAAGCGCCGTCACGCTGCTCTTCGTCGCCCTGGTCGCCCCGGCCGTGATCGCGACCCCGGGGTGGGAGCGGCTGTCGCGCCGGATCGGCAAGGAGCGCGCCTTCCGGATCGCCTCGACGATCTTCCTGATCGCATCCGCCTCGATCGTGCTGGCGCTGTGGATGCCAGGATCCTGGATCTACGGCTCGGTCGCGATCGCCGGCGTCGCCTATGCGGGCATGCAGGCGCTGCCGCTGGCGATGCTGCCGGACGTGATCTCGCACGACGAGCGCGACAGCGGACCGGGCAACGCCGGCACGTTCACCGGCATGTGGACGGCGTCGGAGACCGTCGGCTTCGCGCTCGGCACCACGATCGTCGCGGTCGTGCTGGCTGTCACCGGCTACGTCTCGCGCACGGCGGGTGATACGAGCGCCGTCGCGCAGCCGGGCAGCGCCGTGACCGGGATCGTCCTGATCTTCAGCGTCGTGCCCGCCCTGCTCATGCTGCTGAGCATCGCCGCCCTGGCCCGCTATCGGCTGCGCCGCAGCGACATCGACAGCATGTCCGGATCCTGATGCCGGCCCGCCGGTGAGAAACCAGATCCTGCATGAGACCCACCCTCTGCAGGCAGGTCTCATGCAGGATCTGGTTTCTCGCGGTTCCGCCGGTTGACATCGACGACCTCGATCGTTGAGACTCCGTCCCACGCCGAGCGCGTACGCTGAACCCAGACCGCGCCGAAGGAGATCCCGATGCCAGACACCCTCGCCGACGACGTCCGCGCTCCGATCGAGAGTGCGATCGCAGAGCTGCAGAAGGGATCCGCGGCCTGGTCGGCCCTCACCGTCGGCCAGCGCGTGACGCTGCTGCGCGGCGTGCGGCGCACGGTCGCCGCGAACGCGCGGGCATGGGCGCGCGCCGCTGTGCGCTCGAAGCAGCTGAGCGACGACCACCCCCTCCGCGGCGAGGAGTGGCTGAGCGGCCCCTACGCGACGCTCGGCGCGCTGGACGCCTACATCGAGACGCTCGACCGCATCGCGCACGGCCGCAACCCGCTCGACGGCCTCACGGTCGACCGCACCGCGAGCGGGCAGACCCGCGTGCGCACCTTCCCGCTCGAGGGCATCGACAAGCTGCTGCTCTCCGGCTTCACGGGCGAGGTGTGGCTCACCCCCGGCGTCACGCCGGGGGATGCCAGGGCGCGCGCGGGTCTCGCGCAGCGCTCCCCCGCCGCCACGGACGGCGGCATCGGCCTCGTGCTCGGCGCCGGCAACATCACCTCGATCCCCGTGCTCGACGTGCTCTACGAACTGCTCGCGCACGACCGCGTGGTGCTGCTCAAGGTCAACCCGACCCAGGACGCGCTCGTGCCGGTGTTCGAGAAGGCCCTCGCACCGCTCATCGCCCCCGGATTCCTGCGGATCGTGCGCGGGGCGGGCGACGTCGGCGCGTTCCTCACCGCCCACGACGCCTTCGCACATGTGCACATCACCGGATCCGCCCCGACCTTCGACGCGATCGTGTGGGGCACGGGGCCGCAGGCCAAGCGACGCAAGCGCGAGAATCGGCCGCAGCTGAAGAAGCCGATCACGGCCGAGCTCGGCGGCGTCTCGCCGATCATCGTCGTGCCCGGCCATTGGAGCGACGAGGATCTGCGGTTCCAGGCCGAGCACATCGCCACGATGCGTCTGCAGAACGGCGGACACAACTGCATCGCTGGTCAAGTCGTGCTCCTCTCCCGCGACTGGTCGCAGAAGGATCAGTTCCTGATCGAGCTGCGCCGCGCCTACGCGCTCGCCCCTGAGCGGCCGATCTGGTATCCCCGTTCGGACGAGCGGATGGCGCAGGCCGCCGACACCTATCCCGACGCACTCGTGCTGGCGGACCGGCTGCTCGTCGAGATCGGCGAGGGCGATGACGCGACCGCCCTGGAGCAGACCGAGTACTTCGCGCCCGTGCTGGGCGTGGAGCAGCTGCCCGGCACCGGCCAGGCGTTCCTGGATGCTGCCGTCGCGCACGCGAACGAGAATTTGCAGGGCACACTCGGCGCGAACGTGCTGATCGACCCCGCCACAGAGGTGTCGCTCGGCGCGGGCTTCGAGCGGGCCATCACCGCGCTGCACTACGGATCCATCGCGATCAACACCTGGACCGCGTTCGGCTTCATCACCCCCACCGTGACCTGGGGTGCGTTCCCCGGCAACACGCTCGCCGATGTGGGCAGCGGGCTCGGCGTCGTGCACAACGCACTCCTGCTGGCCGACGTGGAGCGCTCCGTGGTGCGCGGACCGTTCCGGCCATTCCCGCGATCGGCGTCGATCGTGCGCGATGGCGGACGATTCACGATCCTGCCGAAGCCGCCGTGGTTCGCGTCGTCGCGCACGGCCGCCGAGGTCAGTGAGGGCCTGACCCGGTTCCGCGCCCAGGGCGGCGTGCTCGCGCTGGTGCGCACGCTCGTCCAGGCGATGCGGGCCTAGCTCCGCCTAAGGCGTGGCCGGGGCGAACGTGTCGCACTGGCCGAGCCCGTTCTTGTACCCGGTTGCGAACCACTTCTCCCGCTGGGCGCTGGATCCGTGCGTCCAGCTCTCCGGGTTCGTGTAGCCCGCCGACTCCTGCTGGATGTGGTCATCGCCGACGGCGGCCGCAGCGTTCAGCGCATCCGTGATCTGCGCCTCGGTCGGCTTCTTGAAATAGGCGACGCCGTTCTTGTCCTTCTGATCCGTCAGGTCGGCGATGAAGGCGCCGGCATAGCAGTCGGCCTGCAGTTCGGTGCGGACGCCGTTGCTCGCGGGGCCCGTGCCGTTGTTCGGGTACTTCGACATCGTGCCCGTGATGTTCTGGATGTGGTGCCCGTACTCGTGCGCCACCACGTAGACCTGCGCGAGGTCGCCCGCCTCCGCGCCGAACTGCTGCTTGAGCACCTGGAAGAACGTGGGGTCGATGTAGACCGTCTGGTCCGAAGGGCAGTAGAACGGGCCCACGTCGTTCGAGGCTGTGCCGCACGGAGTCGAGGTCGCGACGTCGACACTGACCTGGCCCGGCTCGACGTACCCCTTCACATGCTTGGTCCAGTACTGGTTCAGCGCGAGCTTGGTCGAGGCGACGCGGCAGTCCACGTCGTTGTTCGCATCGGCGCCGGTGTTGCAGTTCTTCACGTACCCCTCCGAGGAGGTGGTCGCCTGCGGCTGCCCCTGCGGGTCGGTGCCCCCGCCGAGGAGCCCGGAGAGGTCGACTCCGGTGAAGGCACTGATCAGCAGCACCACGACCGCACCGAGTCCCACCACACCGCCGCCGGCGATCGCGGCGGTGCGACCGCCACCGCGCCGCTGGACCTTGTTGTCTGAGACATCGGCATCCGGGTTGAACGTCATGAGCACAGTTTTCCACGGTCCGTGCCCAACGGGGAGGCATAGGCTCGCATTGTGCGTCGCATCCGCGACCGGAAGGAGCCGAAGTGACCACCACGGTGACACTGACGGGTGCGGGCGGGCAGATCGGCTACGCGCTGCTGTTCCGGATCGCGGCCGGCGACATGCTCGGGCCCCGGGAGAAGGTGCGGCTGCGGCTGCTCGAGATCCCGGCCGGGATCGCGGCCGCGGAGGGCGCTGCTCTCGAGCTGCAGGACGGCGCATTCGGGCTGCTCGAGCACGTGGAGGTGACCGACGACCCCGCGGTGGGCTTCGACGGCGCCGATCACGCGCTGCTCGTCGGGGCGCGTCCGCGCGGCCCCGGCATGGAGCGCGGCGACCTGCTCGCCGCGAACGGCTCGATCTTCGGACCGCAGGGATCCGCGATCGCCGCGCATGCCGCCTCGGGCGTGCGCGTGACGGTGGTCGGCAACCCCGCGAACACGAACGCGCTCATCGCCGCGGCATCCGCCGACGGCGTCCCCGCGGAGCGGTTCAGCGCGCTCACCCGGCTCGACGAGAACCGCGCCCGCGGTCAGCTCTCGGCGGCGCTCGACGCTGCGGTGGCCGACATCGCCGGGGTGACGATCTGGGGCAACCACTCCGCGACGCAGTTCCCCGACGTCGCCTACGCGACCGTCGCCGGGCGTCCGGTGCCGGAAGCTCTCGCCGAGCAGACCGGCGATGTGCGCGCGTGGCTCGAGAGCACCTTCATCCCCAGGGTCGCCAAGCGCGGCGCCGAGATCATCCAGGTGCGCGGATCCTCCTCTGTGGCATCCGCGGCGAGTGCGGCGATCGATCACGTGCGTGACTGGGCGCTCGGCACCGGCGAGCGGCGCACCAGCGCCGCCGTCGTCTCGCACGGCGAGTACGGCGTGCCGGAGGGCCTGATCAGCTCGTTCCCCGTGCGCGCGATCGACGGCGAGTGGCAGATCGTCGAAGGGCTCACTCCGGACGCATGGGCGCGCGCGCACATCGACCGCTCGGTCGCCGAGCTCGTCGAGGAGCGCGACGCCGTCCGCGCACTCGGCTTGGTCTGACGGCCCCCGAGCCA
The DNA here is from genome assembly GCF_056397105.1 of Microbacterium sp. 05N427. Lineage (NCBI taxonomy): Bacteria > Bacillati > Actinomycetota > Actinomycetes > Micrococcales > Microbacteriaceae > Microbacterium > Microbacterium sp. 05N427. Next base: position 21,395 of record NZ_JBFTMT010000010.1, on the reverse strand, counting down.
GGAGCGTCCAGCGGTCCCTGAGCGAGGAGCGCAGCGACGAGACGAAGGGCGCGCCGGGGCCCGGGACCGAAGAGCGCACAGGCGTCCTTCGTCTCGCGTAGCGGTCTCTGAGCGAGGAGCGCAGCGACGAGACGAAGGGCGCTCAGGAACCGGAGACAAACGGTCCCTGAGCGAGGAGCGCAGCGACGAGACGAAGGGCGCTCAGGAACCGGAGACAAACGGTCCCTGAGCGAGGAGCGCAGCGACGAGACGAAGGGCGCTCGGGAACCGGGGGGGGCTTCGGTCCCTGAGCGAGGAGCGTCCTTCGTCTCGCATAGCGGTCCCTGAGCGAGGAGCGCAGCGACGAGACGAAGGGCGCGCCGGGACCCGGGACCGAGGGGTGCACAGGCGTCCTTCGTCTCGCGTAGCGGTCCCTGAGCGAGGAGCGCAGCGACGAGACGAAGGGCGGCGCCGGGACCCGGGGCCGAAGGGTGCACGGGCGTCCTTCGTCTCGCTGCGCTCGCTCAGGAACCGGGGGGGCTTCGGTCCCTGAGCGAGGAGCGTCCTTCGTCTCGCTGCGCTCGCTCAGGAACCGGGAGACGAAGGGCGCTCAGGAACCGGGAGACGAAGGGCGCGCCGGGACTGCGGTCAGCGTCCGCGAGAACGCCTGCTCCAGCCCTGCAGGTCGTCGTACCGGCCTTCGATCAGCGCACGCTTCTTGGCCCGGTTCCAGCGATGGATCCGACGTTCCCACGCGAACGCCTCATCGACGCGCTCGAACTCCGCGGTCCACACGAGCTGCACGGGGAGCCTTCGGCGCGTGTAGTCGCCGCCGAAACCCTGCTGATGCTGTTCGAGTCGCCAGGAGAGATCCCTCGTGCTCCCAGTGTAGAAGCTGTCATCGGCGCAGCGGAGGATGTAGACGTGCGGCATGCAGGACACCGTACTGATCCCGCCACCGTGGGACCCGCCGTTATCCACAGGCGTCCTTCGTCTCGCTGCGCTCGCTCAGGAACCGGAGACGAAGGGCGCTCAGGAACCGGGAGACGAAGGGCGCTCAGGAACCGGGGTGGCGAGCCGGGTCAGATCGTGGCGACGTCGATCACGAAGCGGAACCGCACGTCACTGGCGAGCACGCGTGCGTACGCGTCGTTGATGCCCGCCGCGTCGATGAGCTCGATCTCGGCGGCGATGCCGTGCTCTGCACAGAAGTCGAGCATCTCCTGGGTCTCCCTGATCCCGCCGATCGACGACCCGGCGAGCGAGCGTCGACCGCCCAGCAGCAGGCCCGCGCGGAACGACATGGGCTCCGGAGGCGCACCGACGCTGACCATGGTGCCGTTCGTGTCGAGCAGGTTCAGATACGCGTCCAGCGGCAGCGGGGCGCTGACGGTGTTCAGGATCACGTCGAACGAGCGCTTGCCGGCCGTGAACGTCTCCGGATCCGACGTGGCCAGGTAGTGGTCGGCGCCGAGCCGGATCCCCTCGTCCTTCTTGCGCAGCGACTGCGAGAGCACGGTGACCTCCGCGCCCAAAGCGTGCGCGATCTGCACGGCCATGTGCCCGAGCCCGCCGAGCCCGACGACGGCGACCCGGGTGCCCGGACCGACGTTCCAGTGCCGCAGCGGCGAGTAGGTGGTGATGCCGGCGCAGAGCAGGGGAGCTGCGCGGTCGAGCGGGATCGCATCGGGAATACGCAGCACGAACGCCTCGGTGACGACGACCTGGCGCGAGTAGCCGCCCTGGGTGATCGTGCCGTCGCGGTCGGTGGCGCCGTAGGTGCCGATCGCGCCGCGCCTGCAGTACTGCTCCTCGCCGCGCAGGCACGCGTCGCACTCGCCGCAGGAGTTCACCAGGCAGCCGACGCCCACCCGGTCGCCGACGGCGAAGCGCGTGACGTCGGATCCCACGGCGGCGACGGTTCCGGCGATCTCGTGACCCGGGGCGAGCGGATAGTGCTGGGGGCCCCAGTCGCCCTGCACCGTGTGGATGTCGGAGTGGCAGATGCCCGCGAAGGCGATGTCGATCACGACGTCGAGCGGGCCGGGCTCGCGGCGATCGATCGTGGTCGGGGCGAGGGGGGCGCCCTCGCTCGGTGCGGCGTAGGCGGCGACGACGGGCATGGCGCTCCTCAGGGCTCCGGGGGTGGGACAGTGCGAGCGTACTCCGCCCAATGATGGAGCAGCTCCATCCGGATCGGCTGCGGACCCCGATGTCCGTGGGAGAAGGCACAATAGAGGCGGAGGCGGATGACATGGAAGCGACCACGCACGCGCATGACGACGCGGACGGCACCACGGGTGCGCCGCTCGACGCCGCCCTCACCAGTCCGCTGCATCTCCCGCACGCGGCCGCGGAATGCCCCAAGTGCTTCACCGAGCTGCAGCAGAATCGGGACTGGTGGTCGGCCAAGCCCGACGGATCCCGCCTGGTCGGCCTGGTCGTGGCTCGTGACGGCATGCCGACGGTGGTGCAGCAGCGTGACGACCTGACCCGGTTCGGCGTGCCCATCGAGGGCTTCCGCCATCCCGCGCCCGACATCCTGGAGAGCTGGACCGACCGCATCGGCCGCCTCATCGACACCCTTCGCCCGGGTGACGTGCTGGTCGTCGCCAACATCCATGCCCTGGGGCGCGACATCGACGAGGAGACCCGTACGGTCGCGGCGCTGCGCCGTCTCGGTGTGATGGTGAAGGTGCTCAGCCACGACGCGCGCCACCTCGCCGACGCCGGGCGCTGAACCCGGGCGCTGAACCCGGCGCTAACGGCGGGCGCCGGATCAGGCCGTGGCGGCGCTCCCCGCGGGAAGCCAGGCCAGGGTCGACACGCACAGGTCGAACAGCGTGCGCATCGCCACCATCGGCGGATCGTCCGCGGGCACGTCGACCGGGCGCATGATCACGAGCACGAGGCGCAGCGCCCTGCGCCTCTGTGACCCGGGGATGGGCGTCAGGTACATCACGGTCGTGACCGCGACTCGCTCCCCCTCCAGGTTCTGCACCTCGTCTGTCTCCATGCGCAGGAAGCGCTTGTCCTCGAGCAGCGCCGTCGCGCCGCGCTCCGTGATCGCCTCTCGCACCAGGTCGTCGAGGTTCTCACCTGCCGGAGCGCGCTGGATGCTGGCGGTCAACGAGGCCGGCAGATAGAGGGCCTCTGCGGCGTCCGCCGAAGGCACGAACATCGCCACGGCCTCGACCCGGCGCATCTGCGTGAAGGCCTCGCGCAGCAGCCGGTCCATCTGCGCATACAGATCGGGCCGGTGCGCCTGCATCAGGCGGCCGCGCATCGCGCCGAGCATGTCCTTCTCGACGGCGCCGTCGACGCTCCTGCGGATCCACCCCGGAGGCAGCACGAGGGTGAAGTCCGGGTCGGGGGTGCCGCCCAGCTCCGCTCGCAGGCTGATCCGCTCCGTCGGTCCCTCGGGGGCGTTCATACGGTCTCCTTCCCGGCCCGCGCCGGCATCGGTCATGACGACATCCTCTGCACGAGGAAGCCGGGTTCCGCCTCCAGCGCGCGCTGCGCATCTGCGGGAGAGATGATCCCGCGCCGGCGCAGGGTCCCGATCGCCTCGGTGAGCTCAGCGCGGATCTGCTCCCGCTCCCCCGCCGGCACCGCCGCGATCGCGGCGCGGCGTCGCGCCACGGCGTCGGTATCGGTCGGCGCCTCGGCCGCAGAGCCGCCGCGACGCCCGCCCGCGTGCGTGCCGTGCGTGCCGCGCCGGGCCAGCGTCGCGACGGCCGCTCCGAGCAGGGCCGYGAGCACGGCGACGACCGCCCACACCGGCCAGCCCGGCACCTGATCGGCCGCTCCCCGCGCCCCGATCATCACGGCCGCGACGACGCCGGCGACCGCAGCGATCCAGCCGCTGACTTCGGACTCCACGATGCTGCCGCCGAGCAGCCCGCGAACGAGAGTCACCGCCTGCCACCCGGCGGAGACGACCATCAACCAGCCGGCCACGGAAATCGCGACGGCCGAGTCCGCGAGGACGAGGCCGAAATCGCTTCCGCCGAGGGCCGTGAAGGCGAACACCGGCAGCAGGACGAGGGCCAGCACGGGCAGGACGGCGAGAATCATCGCCAGAAGGAACCACGGGCTGCGCGCCTGTTCGCTGCGCCTCTCGAACGCCCCGGCGCCACCGAGCTCGGCGAGCACCCTGGAGCGCCCGCGGAACACTCTCGCTTCGAGCTCCGCCCACGACACCCTGGCACCGGTCGGCAGCCCGTTCGCCCACGCGGTCGCGCTGCGGTCGTGCTTCATCGGCCCTCCCCCGGCCACTCCTCATCGGCCATCACGAGGCCGCGGTTCAGGTCGCCGCCCCGCCACGGCTCGCCGTCCACGAGGATCCGCAGATCGTCCACGAGAGCCGCGACATGCGGTGTCGCGAGCAGGAAGGCGTCGGCGAGCACCGGTTCGAGCGTCACCGCCGCCATGACGTTGTCATCCGCGAAGACCGCCTGCCACCCTCGGGTCGCGATCTGCTCCGATCCGGGCACCTCGCCGTCGAAGATCCACTGGCATCCGCTGCCGAGATGCTCCGAGACCGAGACCGCACGCCAGGGTCCGGCTCCCTCGCGGATGCTGCGACGGACCTCCTCCAGCCCGGGCGACTCGTGCACGGAGACCCGGACGACGAACGGGAAACCGTCCTGCGGCCAGAGCTGCAGCGCGAGCACATCGTCTGCCGTCACGGCCGTGGCGGCATGCGCGATGAACTCGGTGCGCAGCTCCACCGGCATCGGTGCGACGCCCTCCGCCGCACCGAGACGCTCGGCCGCTGCAGCCGCCCAGTCCGTGCCACTGCGCCCGGTGAGCACCACGACGCGCTCCTCGTCGATCCCGACCTCGGCAACCGCTCTCATCCGCACCCCTCCGCCACCAGCATGTCATCCCCGCCGCAGCCCGGCGCGCGAGCGCCCGGCACACGTCACTTGTCGCCGGAGAGGGCGTGCACGATCGTGGAGTTGATCGATCCGCCGGATCCGGGGATGTTCCCGACGATCGTGTTGGCGCGGGAGTACATGGTCCACCCGACGCTGATCAGGATGTCGGGGGCACTGGACATGTTGTTCAGGGCTCCCGCCCCCTTGCCGGTGAAGAAGCGCGCGATCGAGTCGACGGCTCGCCCGTCCACTCCGTGGTTCTGCAGCAGCGTACCGAAGAAGTTGCGGGCTCCCGCACCGAAGGATCCCGTGAACTTGAAGGCGGAGGTGCCACTGCCGAAGACCCGGGCGAGCTCCTGACGGATGGGCGCGCGACCGGCGCCGGTGAGCAGTCCGCCGAGCGCGCTGTCGGCGAAGCTCCGCAGCCCCTTCATCCCCCCGAACAGCTTGCCCATACTGCCGAACGGTATGACGCCGATCGCGGCGATGAGGACGTCCGTGAGCCCGGCGTCGCCCCGCGTGGCCTGATAGATCGTGAGCGCCAGGGTCGCGATCGCGGCGATCGCTGCGAGGGCGCCGATGATCGGACCGCCGATGATGATCGCGGCGACGGTGAGGATCAGACCGACGACCTTCAGCACCTCCAGCGCCACCGCGACGTATCCGTCGACGTTGTCCCAGAAGCCGTCCTTGATCTTGCCGCTCGTGGCCTTGCTGATGCCGTCGACAGCCGTGTCGAAAGCGGTCTCCCAGGTGTCGTACTCGGAATCGAAGACACGCGCCTCGGCGACGAACTCCTCGTGCTTCTGCTTCTTCGATGCGTCTTCCTGCGCGTTCTCGGTCGCCTCGTCCGAGCCCTCCTTGGGCGGCACGACCCACGTCGGCCGGTCGCCCTGCAGATACCCCGGCAGCCCGGAGAAGGTCGTCCACAGCTCCTCGCAGCTCTTCACGGCCGCGTTGAGCCGGGGCTGGACCTCCGAGAGCGTCGTCGCGTAGGACACCAGCACCGGGCCGGTCGGCCGATAAAGCTCGCCGGCGAGCTTGAGCTGCTCGTGGGTGTCGCCCACAATCTCCTGCAGCTTCTCGATCGCCTCGCCCTTCTGCCCCGAGCTCTTGTCGTGCAGCGCCTTCAGGAACGAAGCGCTCTCGCCCATCGCGTCGCCGAGCGACGTGATCTCCGCCCCGCGCTTCGAGATCGTGTCCGCATTGCCTTTGAGGCGCTCGATCTGACGCCCCTTGGGCGAACGTTCCATGTACATCAGGGCGTTCCGATCTTTCGCGGCGGGTTCTGTCCTGTGGCGTCGACTTCCATGCTCTTCGCCGTGTCCTCGTCCCACTTCTTGCAACCGTCGAGCACGCCCTGGACGTGCTCCTGGACCTTCCCGATGTCACGGGCCAGATCACGGCGCTTGTCGTCCCAGCGCGACTCGAAGTCGCCGACCTCGTCCTTGAGCTTCGATTTCCCGAAGGGCGAGTCGATCGCGTCCTGCACCGCGTCGGTCCGAGAGGACGCCCCCTCCAGCTCCGTCACGATGTCCTTGAGCTTGAGGCTCACCGCGCTCAGCTCCTCGTACTTGATCCAGATGGCCTCGGCCATGCGATCATCCCCCTCCGGTCCGACAACACCAACCTATGGAACCTCGCCGCGCGCGTCGATGGGGAGGACTCCCCATCGGATCCGCGACGTGCGCGCTCACGACGGAGGGACCGGCGGCCGAAGCCACCGGTCCCTCGAGATCGTGCGGTGCGGTGTCAGCCGCCGGCGAGCTGCGTGTCCAGATCCTGGATCGCACGCATCATGCCCAACAGCGACTCCGACATGTCATTGATACCGTCCACGGCCTGCTTCAGACCCGTGGTCAGCTCCCCATAACCCTCACCGAACTTGCCCGACGCATGCTGCGTCTTGAAATCCTCACCCAGCAGGTTGTCCACCTGCCCCTTCAGAGTGTCCAACTGACCCTGAATATCATCACGAGCCTGCGACAACGACGACGCCACCTGCTCCATCTCCGCATAAGACGCACCGAAATCGGCCATCGTCAACACCTCCGGTAATCACCTGAACCGGACCACCCCGGCCCGACAACAACAAACTAACAACCCCCCACTGAAACCGTCGATGGGGACAACTACCCATCGAAGGGCGCGGCCCTGCTGGGATAGGTTCTCTCGCGGAGGGAAAGACTCATGGACGTACTGCTGGACCTTGCTCGGCTGCGCGACGCACGCGACACGCTGGCGACCGCGAAGAAGGATTTCGACGGCGCCGCGAAGATCAACGACACGCTCGAGGACGCCATCGGCGATCCCCAGGGCAAGTCGAAGCTGCGGGACCGTGTCGGCTGGTTCGAGTCCAACTGGTCGGGCAATCGCGAGGACCTGGCGAAGTCCGTCGAGAACGTGTACAAGCGGATCTCCGGCATCGTCGACGGCTGGGACGAATGGGAGAAGAAGGCCTCGGCCGAGTTGGAGTCGAAGGAGGGCCACAAGTGAGCTCCTCCCCGTTCACCGGCCACGAGCTGCGCCAGTTCGCCGGCGTCCCCGAGACGATCGCCGATACCGCGGAGCAGTACAAGACGCTCGGCGACGCGATGAAGCGCACCGCGGACACGCTGCGCGACATCGCCGCCTCGCAGATCAGCCAAGGCACCGACAAGCTGAAAGAGGATTCGGAGAAGATCGAATCCGATCTGCGCCAGGCCGGGGTGCGCTACTCGGGCACCGGCTCGGCGCTCTCGCCGTATGCGACGGCCCTGGAGACCGCGCGTGCGTGGTACGCCAACCATCACGAGGCGCTGACCTCCGCGGAGACCGCGTACAACCACGCGATCTCAGAACAGCAGAAGGCCGCCTGGGCCCCCTCGACCGATGGCGACCAGCACGACAAGGACGTGACAGCCGCCAACAAGGCCGTCGAGGCTGCTTCCGGCGACCGCGATTCGCTGTGGCGCGCCTACGACAGCGCGTACTCCGCGTGGGAGGAGGCCTTCGACAAGGCCGCCGACGGTGTGGCGGATGCCATCGACAAGGCCGACAACGACGACAGCTTCTGGGGATGGATCGCCAAGGCCATCGAGATCATCGGCTATGCCCTGATCGTGATCGCGATCGCCGCGCTGTTCGTCGTGTCGAGCCCCTGGTCGACCATCCTGCTCGTCGGCACTCTGGCGCTCTCCGCGATCCACCTCGCGGGAACGATCTACCTCTATGCGAACGGCAAGGCGTCTTTGTCGGACGTGCTCTGGAGCGCCTTCGGGCTCGTCACCGCCGGCGTCGGCGGCCTGGCCGCGCGTTCGATCAAGCTCGCGACCGTCGCGAACGGCGGAGAAGGCCTTCTCAGCGCCTCCCAGACCGCCTCGAAACTGCCAGTCTTCGCCCGGGGCGTACGCACCCAGTCCATGCCGGGATTGGGAGGTTTCGTCAATCCGTTCTCGACCCTCGCGCGCGGCCCGGAGTGGTCCGCCCTCAGCAAGTGGGGCACCGCGCTGTCCGACTGGACTGCCCGCACCGGCCCGCGCAGCGCGACGATCGCCGACGCCTGGGCGAACATCGTGGTCGACACCGTGCCGAAGATCGGGGGCGCAGGGATCACCGCCGTCGGCAGCTGGATCGCCGGGGTGGCCGGAGGCGTCTACAGCGCCCCGACGAACCCGCTCTATTACTCCTTCGGGCGTCCGTAGACTCGGACCATGCCGTTCTCGACGTTCTCGAACTTCCGACTCAACCGAGGAGGGCTGTCGGATCGTCTCGGGCTACTGCGGTTCATCGGCGCCATGGCGTCACTCGCCATGGCGCTGCAGTGGATCGTTCCCGTCGGCGCCCGGTATATCTTCAACGGCGGACGGATCTACTACTCGAACGCGCCGGAGCGGATGTGGCCGGAGCTGCTGCCCTGGCCTGTCTTCAGCATCCCCGCCTGGCTCACGATCCTGACCGGCGCGCTGGCGATCGCCTGCGCGTCCGCGTACCTGTTCTCCGGCGGACTCGAGATCGCGAACGACATCCCGTTCATGGGGCTCGTCCCCCTGCTGTTCTGCGCGTTCTTCCCCTGGCAGATCGCCGCCTTGGACATGGACCCGACCGGCGTCATCCGCACACCGGGGCCGGAGGGATATCCGATGGGCTGGCACTGGGTGATCAGCCCGTTCAGCCTCATCATGGTCGTCGCGATGATCGCGGCGTATCGCCGGATGGGACGGATCCGCGCGGAGCGGCGTCGCAGGAGGGCGGCCCATGTCGCTGAAGGATGAGCTGCTGGGGGTGCGCCCCGCGGAGCCGAACGGCTACACGCTGCTGGTGCCCCCGGACTGGGGGCGGTTCGTGACGGACGACACAGGACGGGACGAGCTCATCGCCCTGCTCCGCTCCCGCTTCGCCGAGGTGTCCCGACCCGATCTGTTCGCACAGGTGCGGGCGGCCGTGCAGCGCCAATGGTCGCAGCTGCGGAACCAGAGCGCCATCGAGATCTACATGCCGGTCGTGCCGCCCGTCGAAGGCGGCACCCCCATGAGCATCGTGACGACGCCCTGGATCGCACAGGGTCCCTTTCATGAGGACGTGAAGCAGCGCGCCGGCGCGGGGCACGAGGTGCTCGATGCCGGCGACGGCACGCTCGTGCACCGCTGGGAATCGGACCGGAGGAGCCAGGGGGACCTGGAAGGGCTCTGGTCCCGCGAGATCACCTACGTCCGCCCCTTCCCCGGAGAGGCCCCCTCGCGGGGGATCATGATCATGGCATCGATTGTCCACCCCGGCGTGGCGGAGGCCGGTCCCGCGCTCGACGGATTCGCCGCGCTCGCCGATGCCATCGCGTCCACCTTCACCTGGAGGTTCGCATGAGCGACGATCTCCCCGAGGGCTGGCTGCCGACGCCGTACGGCGTGGACGAGGCCGAGGCCCCGCAGCTCGCGGCGACGCTCACCCGGATCGCCGTCGAGACGCTCCAGGGCTTCGAAGCCTCGGATGAGGCCACCGCAGCCATGACGGCGACCATCGCGCGTCTCCCCGTCACCTCCCGGGTCATCGGGAGGGTGTGGCACGCCCTCGGCCCCTCGGCCACGGGTGCGATCGCCGACCTCAGCATCATCGAAGGCGTCGCTGAGGTGCCGGACTCCCCCTTTGCGCACACCATCCCGCAGAAGACCGTCCTCTTCGAGGGAGGCAGAGCGGTGCTGTCCTTCGTCGCCCCGGCGGAGCACGTCCGCGTCGGGATGCTGCTGCGCGCCCAGCGCCGTGAGGGCGGGCGCGTCCTGGTCGCCGACGTCGTCGGCGCAGATGCGGCTGTCCTCGGGATGATCCTGAACGACGTGATCGCCCTCGTCGGCGGCTCGTCGCACGCCGAGGCCGCCGGGGCCGGCGCACTCGCCGGCTGACGCGCCGTTCAGGCCAGCGTCTCCCCCTCCACGAGCGGCAGCTGCATGATCACCTGGCGCCCCGCCTGCACGAAGATGCCCCGCCCTTCGGGGAAATCGGTGCGCTTGACCTTGGGGAACGGCACCTTGAACACGGCGTCGCCGTCGAAGGCATCGGGCTTGAGCACGATGCCCTTGCGGCCCGCCTTGAAGTCGCCGATGTAGCCGAACCCGCTCGTGGCCTGGGTCACGTCGAGATCGCCGATCAGCAGGTGGTCGCTGCGGTTGATCGCCTGGAACAGCGCCTTCATGTCGCGCTCGGCGGGGGTGTCCGCGAACTGCGGCACATCCTCGACGACGACGAGCAGGCGCACGGGCATCGACTCGTCGCCGGCGAGCTCCGCGAGCTCCGCCGCGAGCTCCTTGGCGGCTTCGGGCGTGGTGGCGCTGCGCGTCCAGTCGGCATAGTCCTTGAGGACGGACCGGCGCCCGCCGAAGTGGAACAGCTTGACCCCCGGATCGAAGCGGCGCATCGACGTGATGATCCCCTTGAGCGCCGTGGTCTTGCCCGACAGCGGCGGGCCCGCCACGAGGAACGTGCCGATCGGGTCGAACTCGCGCGCGGCGAGCGTGTCCTCCGCGACGCCCAGCACCGGATACTCTCCGATCCGGTCGGGGAGCGTCGAGGCCGCGAGCCGCGTCGGCAGCGATCCGATCTCGGCGACCTCGCGGGCTCCCGCGGAGCGCAGCTCCGCGGCCATCGCCTCGAGCAGCTTCGTCTGCTCGGCCACGTTCGGGGTGCCGCCGAGCGTCGCGATCTGCGTCTCCAGCCCGTCCACGATGGCGCGGCCCGGCGCGGAGCGCTCGTCGAGCACGTCCTTCGGGGCGTTCAGCATGGCGTAGCCCGATTCGTCGCTCAGACGCAGCACGACCTTGCGCGACACGTTCGCGCTGACCGCGGTGGGTACGGATCCGGAGCGGTCGGCGGTCGCGATCACGTGCACGCCGAGCGGACGCCCCTCGCCGAGGATGCGCATGAAGGTCTGGTAGAACGGCATCCGCGCCGTGGTGGACTCCCACTCGCCGCGGAACTGCGGGAACCCGTCGAGCAGGAACAGGATCCGCGGCTCGTCGATGCCGGTGAGATCGCGGTACTCGGTGAGGCTCGCGGCGTTCGCGGCACTGAACCGCTTGCCGCGGTCGTCGAGCACGCGCGCGAGCGAGCGCAGGATGCGCTGCACGCGTTCCGCGTCGTCGCCGGAGATCACGGATCCGACCTGAGGCAGGACCTCGAGGCTCTTCAGCGCCCCGGATCCGAAGTCCAGCGCGTACACCTCGACATTCGTGGCCGCATCCGATCCCGCCGCGATCGCGAGGGTCCGTAGCACGGTCGACTTACCCGCGCCGCTCGTGCCGTAGACGAGCAGGGAGCCGTCGCGATCGGGCACGAAATACGTGGGCTCCTGCAGCTGACGAGCCGGCACGTCGGTCTTGCCGAGCAGGATCTGCCCGTCGCCGAGCGTGGGGAGATCGCGGATGTCGACCGCATGCTCGAGGTCATCGAGCCATGGTCGGCGCGGCGCGGGGATGCCGGCGTGCGTCGCCGCGGCGACGAGCGTCGCGACGATCCGCTTCTGGTCGTTGGGCCCGAGGTCTCCGTCGTGGCTGTCGGACTCGGGCTCCTGGTCCGGCTCCCAGAGCTGGGTGGATCCGAACCGCAGCTCGGCCACGCGCACGTCGGCCACCTGCTCCTCGTCCGTGCTCCAGCCGCCGGCGTAGGCGGACTGGAACGGCACGAGGCGTCCCGGGCCGGTCTTCGCGATCCCTCGGCCGGGGATCGACGGCGGGAAGGACGCCGCGACCGCGTCGTCCACGACGTCCTTGGAGTCCGACTCGTCCGCCATGCGCAACGCCACGCGCAGGTTGGTGTTGGCGCGGAGATTGTCCTTGATCACGCCGGCGGGACGCTGCGTGGCCATGATCAGGTGGATGCCGAGCGAGCGACCGCGCTGTGCGATGTCGACCACACCGTCGACGAACTCCGGCACTTCGCCGGCGAGGGCGGCGAACTCGTCGATCACGAGCACGAGCGCGGGAGGGGTGTCGGGGTCGCGGCGCTTCTCGAGCTCGAGAAGGTCCTTCGCCTTCTTGCGGTTGAAGAGGTGCTCGCGGTGATGCAGCTCGGCACGGAGGCTTGTCAGTGCACGGCGCACGAGGTGCGGGCTGAGGTCGGTGACGAGCCCGACGGTGTGCGGGAGGTCGACGCAGTCGGCGAACGCGGATCCGCCCTTGTAGTCGACGAAGAGGAATGTGACCCTGTCGGGGCTGTGCGCGGCGGCCATGCCGAGCACCCACGCCTGCAGGAACTCGCTCTTGCCCGCACCGGTGGTGCCGCCGACCAGGGCGTGCGGGCCCTGGGTGCGCAGGTCGAGGGTCATCGCGTCCGTCTGCGACTGGCCGATGATGGCGCGCAGGTTGCCCGCCTTCTTGAGCCGCGACTGGGGTGCGCCGGAGCGGTCGATGATCGTGTTGTTCTGCCGCCAGCGGTCGATCACGCTGGTCGGATCGGATGCGGTCTCGGATCCGACGAGCGAGAGGAACATGACCGAGTTCGGGATGTCGGAGGAGTCCTCCACGACGGTCGAAGCGTCCACGACCGGCGCGAGACGCTTGGCGAACATGGTCATGTAGGCGTGCGAGACGCCCTCGACCTTCACGTCGGGGTAGACGACGCCGTTGCGGACCGTGCCGACCCTGGCGTGCTCGAGACCCGCCGAGACGTCGATGAAGCTGCGGCAGGCGGCCGGCAGCGCCTCCACCACGGGCGCGACGAACAGGGCGTAGACGCCGACGTCGGCGCCGCGCTCGAGGATCTGAGTGAGCCGGGCTCGATCGACGGGGGCGTCGTTGGTGACGATGACGAGCACCGCCGCCTGCCCCTCGAACGCGGACTCCTCGGCGGCGCGCTTGACGTCGGTGCCGTAGCGCATCGGATCCCAGTCGTCGCCGTACGGCAGGCGCTGAGCCGCGGTCGCCGTCGACCGGCGCATCACGATCTCCTCGAGTCCGTTCAGCAGCGCGGTGCCCGTGGATGCCGAGTCGGCCAGCGCCATCTCCTTGAACGGGTTGCGCTCGCTCGAGGTGTGCGGCAGCCACGTCAGCCAGTCGAGCTCGTTCGCCCAGCCCGGCTCGGTGAGCGCCACCGCGACGAGCTCGTTCGACGAGTGCATCCCGAACAGCTGCACGGCGAGGCCCCGCAGCGCATCCCCGGCGACCGAGGTGGGGCCTGCGACGCCGATGGATCCCGCGCTCAGCAGCGACTCGAGGATCGGCACGTCGTCGATCACGCGGTAGCGCTCCTCGAGGCGATCGACCCGCTCCACGAACTCGGGCAGCGCCTCGGCGGCCTCGGTGCGGGTGATCGTCGTGCGGGACAGGTCGGAGCAGGTGCCGAGCCGCACCGCGAGGAAGTTCCAATGCTCCGGACGACGGGTCCACAGCAGCGGCCCGAGCCGCATCGCCTCATCGAACACGACCGCGACCGCAGGGACCTCACTGTTGCGCACCGCGTGCTCGCGCGGACGCGCGTGGTAGAGCTTCTCCTCGAGGCGCTCGAACTGGTCCTCGAACAGCTCGGCCTCCTTGCGCAGGCGCTGACCGAGGTTGGTCTTCTGCGAGATGAAGTTGCCGAACATCATCATCGGGCTCGCCGCCGCCATGAGCAGCGACAGCGGTCGCTGGGTGAAGACGAACATGGTGACTGCGAGCAGGATCGGGGCGACGAGCATGGGCCAGGGGAACAGCCGCTGCACCTGGTCCCTCGGGTAGCGCGGTTCGTCCACCTCCTCGCCGGCGAAGCGCTCCTCGACCCGCGGACTGCGGTTGAACAGCAGCGCACCCCCGCGCTCGAGCACCGGATCCTGATCCGCCGCACTGCCGTCGAAGTCGCCGACGAGGCGCACCACGATCTCGCTGTCGCCGAGGGTGAACGGCTGACCAGGGATGACCCGCAGGCGCTGCACGAGGCCGCCGTCGACGAGGATCCCGTTCGCCGAGTTCAGGTCGACAAGCTCGACGAACGTTCCGGCGACCTCGATGCGGGAGTGCTTCTTCGAGACGAGCGGGTCGGCGAGATGCACGTCGGCGGTGGCCTCACGGCCGATCACGAAGTGACCGATCGGCAAGGAGAACTCCTGACCGGCGGCGGGACCGGAGAGCACCCGCAGGTGCGCGGCGGGACGGGCGCCCGCCGTGCCGGTCGCGATCCGGTCGGCGCCGAGGTTCACGATCTCGGCGAGGAAGCCGGATCCGACCGGGGCGTCGCCGATCGCGAGGTCGGGATTCAGGGTCACCAGGCGCTCGCTCGTGGGCGGCGCGACCGAGAGCGTGAGCGTCTCCCCGTGCGCGACCCGGATCGAGCGCAGCGGATCCGTCGTGGCGATGTGGTGTGCGACGTCGGCGACCGTCGCCGTGGAGTCGGCGGTGACGACGATGTCGGTGAGCGGTGCGCCGGGGCGGCGCAGGGTGAGCTTGACCTTCATCGGTGATCCTCCGGGCGGCGCTCGCGCGCTGTCGTTTCTGCGGCGGCCGCGCGGGCGCCGGGGGTCATGCCTGCTCCACGCGCAGGCTGCGGTCGCCGAAGCGCAGCACGTCCCCGGCGCGCAGCTCGGCGGGGTGCCCCGGCGTCAGCGGGTGCTCCGCGCCGTCGCGCACGATCGAGCTGCCGTTGGTGGAACCGCGGTCGACGGCGACCACGCCGCGGCGCGAGAGCAGGATCGCGACGTGGGTCTTGGAGACCGAGCGCGTCTCGTCCGCAACCCGCACGAGCTGTGCGTCGCCGTCGCCGTCGCCGGTCGCGGGCGCGCGCCCGATGAGCGTGGCGGTGCGCACCTCGACCCGCTCGCCGTTGTCGATCACGAGGACCGCGCGGGGAGCGTCGGACGCGGGTGCGGACGCGGGTGCAGGCGCATCTGCGGGTGCGGGTGCCGGTGCGGGTGCGGGTGCCGGTGCGGGGGGAGTCTCCGCCGGCGCGATCGTCGGCGGCTGCCAGGCAGCAGCAGCAGCAGGCGCGGAGGGAGGGGCGAAACCGCCCACGGGGGCGTCCGTCGGCGCAGGCACGGGCCCCGGTACCGGGGCCGGACCGGCGGGCGGTGTGGCCAGCGAGGGAACCCCGACGACCGGGGCTCCGGCCGCGGCGGGCGCCGTGGCCGCGGCCGCACCCGCTGCCGCGGGAGCCGCGGCGCGGTGCGCGCCCACGACCCCGCCGGAGAAGCGGCCGGTCGGCACATACACGGCCGGGGCGTCGCGGTCGACCGGAGTGGCCAGCGAGGGCAGCTCCGGGGCGGCCTCGTGCACCTCGGTGGTGATCTGCTTGCGGGCGATGCGCATGCGCTTGCCGTCGTAGGGGTTCAGGCCCCGGCGCACGTCGACGAGCCAGGTGGCCGCCACGCGGTCGGGCCAGCCCCGTCCGCGCCGCTCGGCATCGAACAGCGGCGACAGCGCGATCACGAGCAGAGGGCCGATCAGCGGCACCAGGAAGGACGCGGCGAGGATCAGGTAGCGCACCACGGCGCCGCGCCAGAAGCCGGGCTTCTCGAGCGTGCGCACGTTGACGGTGCGGATCCCGCACGCGGCCTTGCCGAGCGTCACTCCCTTGAGGCCGTGCAGGATGAGCTGCACGAGCGTGTAGGCGAACATGAGCGCGTAGGAGACGATCAGCGGGAGCAGGATCCAGATCAGGTCCTTGCGGGCCAGCAGCCCGGCGGGATCACCCGCGCTCAGCAGCACGAGGTTGGTACCGGCGATCGCTCCGGGCGTGGCGATGACGAGCGCGACGACCAGTTCGAGGAGGGTCGACAGCACCCGCGTGCCGGCGCGGGCCGGGACGAGCCCGATGGCCTGGGCATACGTCGGATCCGGACGCCCCTGCGCATCCAGACCCTCGATGTCGGTGGTCTGGGCCGGAATCTCCCAGATGTCGTTCGACAGGCTCATATCCCCTCACGTTATCAAGGCCGCGCGCCGGATCCCGGTACGCCGCCACCAGCCGCAGAGCACGGAACGGGGGCCGGTGGACGTGCCACCGGCCCCCGCAGCACCGGTGGTTCAGCCGCCGGCGAGCTGCGTGTCCAGATCCTGGATCGCACGCATCATCCCCAGAAGCGACTCCGACATGTCATTGATGCCATCCACCGCCTGCTTCAGACCCGTGGTCAGCTCCCCATAACCCTCACCGAACTTCCCCGACGCATG
Source organism: Microbacterium sp. 05N427 (assembly GCF_056397105.1). Taxonomy (NCBI): domain Bacteria; kingdom Bacillati; phylum Actinomycetota; class Actinomycetes; order Micrococcales; family Microbacteriaceae; genus Microbacterium; species Microbacterium sp. 05N427. The sequence continues at coordinate 4,927 of NZ_JBFTMT010000010.1, read as the reverse complement.
CTGCGTCTTGAAATCCTCACCCAACAGGTTGTCCACCTGCCCCTTCAGAGTGTCCAACTGACCCTGAATATCATCACGAGCCTGCGACAACGACGACGCCACCTGCTCCATCTCCGCATAAGACGCACCGAAATCGGCCATCGTCAACACCTCCGGTAAATCGTTTGGACCGGACCCCACCGGCCCGACATAACGAACCTAACAACCCCACGACACCCCGTCGATGGGGAGGACTGCCCATGCCTGCTGGCAGGCGCCGAACCGCCGAAAGGACGGATCAGTCGGCGGGGGCTGCGCTGACCTGGGTCGACGCTGCACCGTCCGGCATCTCGGGCAGCGCCGGCTCCTCGAGCTCGCTCTCCCAAGTGAACGTGGAGATCATCGCGTCACTGAGCAGCTCGAGGGAGTCGACGACCTCACCAGGCACGACGTCGCCGTCCGGGATCACGATCGTGGTGGTGAACACGAGCGCCTTGCGGCGCTGCGTTCCCGGCGCGGGGATCACGTAGGTGAGGGTGCGTCCGCTGACCCCTTCGATCCGACGCGCGTTCGCCGGTCGCTGCGGTTCCGACCTCCACCGCACGATGTGCGGCGCATCCTCATCGAGGAACTGCGCGCCCTTGGTGCGGAACGCGTCCGACACCCAGCCGTCGAGGTTCTCGCCGTCCGCCGCGCTGAGCGCGGACGCCGTGATCGACATCGGCAGCAGCTCGTCCATCTCGACCTGCTCCTGGCGGTAGATCGCGAACACCTTGGTGCGCGCCATCGCCTGGTTGGTCTGCGCCATCAGTCCACGGAACTCGGCATCCAGATCCGGGCGGTTCGCCTGCCGGAAGATCGCACTGGCGCGTTTCACATCGTCTTCCTGCGCGGCGTTCGTCGGCACGTGCTGCACCCAGCCGGGCGGCAGCACGAACCGGAAGGCGGGGATGCCGAACCGCAGTTCGACCCCGAGATCGTTCATCGTTCCCATGTCACATCCCCCGTCGTCGATCCATTGTCCTGATCAGGCATTGCGCTTCCCCCGCCCGATCCGCACCGGAGCCAACCAGGCGAGGCGCGTCAGTTGTGCTGCGCCCAGTCCGATGTCGGCATAGCGACGCACGCTCTTCGCCTTCGCCAGGCGCGGGTCGTGCTGCGCGGCACGGGCGAGGGCGTCCCCATGCATCAAGGCGCCGATCAGCACGTGGCCTGCGTGTGCCTTGCGGATTCCGCCGAGGTTCTCGGCTGCATTGTCACGCGCGAGTTGAGCGAGAACCACCGGCTCGTCGACGCTCTTCGAGACGAGCGCTCGTTCCTGCACTGCTGTCGCCCCGGTGATCACCACGGCCGCGGCGTCACGATAGTCCGGACACTGTTCGAGCAGCCGGCGCTCCTCGCGCACCCACGCGGAGAGCAGCCGGTCTCCGCAATCGGAGCAGACGTGCRCAGGGATCACGCCGCTCGCTGCGAAACCACAGGAGCGCGACCCCCTCCGCACCGCGCGATCGGTGATCAACGACCCTTCCTCGCATTCACCCGGCTGTTCGCGGACTTCCAGATCTCTTCGTTCCCGCGCACTCCCAACTCGGCGAGCCCCGCCGCCCCCAAGCCGCGGCGGCCGGCTTTCTTGGCGTCAAGCCGGACCGCCGTCGTCATCGACCGCGCGCTGAGGTCGGCGAGCTCGCGCCATCGGTCTGAGGGCTCGAGCTCGTGGCGGTGTCGACGCGCAAGTCGACGTGTCGCGCGACCCGCCGCGCGTCGGACGCCTTGCGCGTCGGAGAAGGCGCTCTCGCCCGGGGCCTCGATGACAGCCGACTGCCGAGCCGCAGCACGAGTGAGCACCGCGGTCACCTCCTCCGCGTACACGGGCGACGACCGCAGGATCCTCCGCTCCTCTGCGACCCACTGCCCCAGGAGCTCCTCGTCACAGTCATCGCAGAAGCGATCGGGCACCGTGCCGTCCCTGGCGTAACCGCAGTCGCAGACGGCTCGACGCACGCCGTCGGACAGCCGGCCGAACTCCAGGTACAACGACACTGCACCGACGGTGCTCTGTCGCAGCGCGTTGAACAGAAGTCCGTCACCGCGCCGGCGGCGCTCCTCCGAGAGCAACGACGTCCACCGTTCGAGGTCCGCATGGCGCACATGCGGCGACACCACCCGCGCATATTCGATGAGCAGCGCGGCCAGCTCAGCGTGTTCCGCCGCTCGTCGTCGTACTGACGCCGACGTCGCCCCCGGCCATGAGGGCATCGAACCGTTCTTCGCGAGGGCCCTCATCCGCACGCGGCCCTCTTCGGAAGACTGGAGCCAAGCCGCGTCGATCGCGTGATCCGCGACTCGCGCCCGTCGCTCGAGTTCAACGATCGGCAGTTCGGGTTCTTCCGTCACGCTGGATCCCCCGGTGGAAGCGTGATACCGGAGAGAAGGCGGGGAAGGTGCTCCTCCATCAGTGCGAACGACTCCAAGGTGGCCCCGAACGCCTCTGCCCTGATCAGCCACGGTCCCGACTTGAGCAGCACCGTCCAATTTGCGATCGGAAGACCCGCCCCCTCCACGTCGACGGCGGAGGTGCGTCGCAGCAGAACCCCGCGACCGTGCGTGTCCGTGTCGATGGCGATCAGCTCGGAGGCCGCCGAGTCCGGCAGCACTCCGATCTCGAACAAGAGGTCCTCGACACTCGCGCTTTCAGCCGGACCGACGGTGAGCTGCACAAGGACGTCGCTGTACACCGCGGGCGGAGTGAACCACAGTTGTGTGATGCCGGGGTCGGCCATCAACAGCAGACCACGGGCGGTCACCCGAAGAGCTTCCAGATCGCCCGTGGTGAGTGCTGCGCCGGCCGCCCAATGCGCGACAGCATCGCGGACCCAGTTCTCACCCGCTTCGGCGTCCGTCAGCTCTTCCGCCGCCGGGAGCGGCAGGAACCATGCGTCGTCGAAGGCAAGATCCCACTCGGCCCGTACCGTCGCATTCGTGTGGTGTTCGCTCATCCGGCCCATCCGTTGATCATCTTGGCCGGTGAGAGGCCCCCGGAGGGCTTGCCCTGCGTCACCGCGACAGCCTTGTCCGCCCATTTGTAAACGTTCCAGGCCTGCTCGAACTTCGACGGGGAGGACGTCACCATGTCCGCAAGCGCGGGTGGCAACTTCGACGCAAGCTGCTTGCCGAAGGCCGTGCTGCCCTGAAGCCCTTCCTGAAACGCTACCGTGAACGACCTGTTCGCACCGCCGAGGAACCGTTGGCCGAGGCCCGCGAGTGAGAACGGTCCAGTCATGCGCGTCTTGGAGATGTTCGTGACGAACTCGCCGAACTTCGCCTTGGTGCCCGCCTTCCAGCCGCCCTTTGCGACAGCAGTGATGCCGCGGATGTTGCGGATCTGGCCGAGCGGGCCGGTGAGCTGCTTGGGGATCGCCTTGAAGAATTTTCCGAAGCCCTGTCCGAGCTTGCCTATCGGCAGGACGCCGACGATCGCCCAGGCGAGATCGCCCCATCCCTTCCTGCCGTCGAACATCAGCGCCACCGTGAGCGCGAGGGCGATGACGCCGACGACCAGGGCGGCGATCGCGAAGAACGGTCCGCCGATGATGAGGCCCAGCACCGCGATCGCGAGACCGATCCAGGAGACCCACTCCGAGATCACCGCGAGCACGCCCGCGATGTTCTCCCAGGTGCTGTCCTTGCCGATCTTGTTGGCGTCGCCGAGCCCGTTCACGGCGTGCTCGTACGCCTCGTCCCAGGTGTCATATGCGGTGTCGAAGCGACCGAGGTTGTGGTCGTGCGTCTCGTTCGCCGTCGTCAGCATGGAGTGCGCGGACGACGCAGCCCCGCTGAGCTTCTCGCCCGCCGACTTCGACGCATCGGCCTGGTCGGGCGCCGGCGGGTGGTCGGAGACGGACGTGTTGTGCTGGGTGAGCGCGCTGTCCGCTGCGGTGGCGTCGGACTGCGCCGTGGCGAGAGCCTTCTCGCTCGTCTCGCAGTCGCCGACGATGGTCTTCATCTGCGCCTGCACCGTGGCGAGCACCCCTGCGTAGTCGGTGAGTGTCTTGCCCGCGGGCTTGTAGCGCCGACCTGCCTCGTCGAGGTCTCCGTGGACGTCGCCGATGACGTCCTTGATCTTGTCCATCGCGTAGCCCTTGCCGACGAGCTTGCCGCTCTTGATGTCCTGCAGGGTGGACGCGGCGGTCGTCATCTGCGTCGCGAGCGTCGTGATGGCCGTGCCGCGATCGCTGATCGCCGCGGAGTCGCCCTCGATGACGGCGACCTCATGCCCCTTGTGGGTCTTCATCCCGCTCCCCCTCAGTTCGCCACAGCGCGGCCGCGACCGCCGCCGGCGCCCTGGCCGGACTGCTGCATCGAGCCGGCCATGTCGGTGTCGGTCTTGGTGACCTCGTCGACGGTGCCCTTCACCCGGTCGGAGATCTCCTTGAGCTTGGACAGTAGCTTGTCGCGGCTGTCGTCCCAACTTCCCTCGAAGTCGTGCACGCGTGACTTCAGACGGTCATCGCCGTCCGGGCGGCCCACCGCCTGCTCGAGATCGTCACGCCGTTTCGACGCCGCCTCGAACTCATCGACGATCGCGATCAGCTGCGCGCTGGTCGTCTTCAGATCGTCGATCGGGTAAAGAACCCCGTCCCCCGCCATGTCATGCCCTCCGTGTCATCGCCCCTGCGGGCGCCTGCTGCTGCGGATGCATCGGGGCGCCGTGCGGACGGATCCGGCACGACGCCTCCGATACGTGCGGCTGGTGGTTCAGCCGCCGGCGAGCTGCGTGTCCAGATCCTGGATGGCACGCATCATCCCCAGAAGCGACTCCGACATGTCATTGATACCGTCCACCGCCTGCTTCAGACCCGTGGTCAGCTCCCCATAACCCTCACCGAACTTCCCCGACGCATGCTGCGTCTTGAAATCCTCACCCAACAGGTTGTCCACCTGCCCCTTC